>SCSO01000366.1 GCA_004297865.1 Legionella sp. | reverse complement strand
TACCACTTTAGCTAAACAGTTTAATAATCACACAGGCCTCATCAGTTTTTTTATTTACAAGGATGAATTACAGGTGGAGCTGGGCGCATGTCAATCAATTCGACGAAATGAGCATCGATGGCAAGCAGGTTACAGTAAGGGAGGTCTCTTACAGAGACTGCATGTGCAAAGAGGCAATGAGAGTTATCAACTCATCAGCATTAACGGTCATTTAGATGCATTTAGTTGCCAAGCCAGGCAAAAAGATTGGTTGAACTTAAATCATTTGCTTTGGCGCCCCTGTGCTTCTTGGGATGATTTAGTTGCTTTAGCGCCTGATATGTTAGTAACCGGTCTTGATGCAAATACACGTAACCCGATTACCGTAATAAAAGATGGGTATATTTCAAATAATGCCTGGGAAAATGCCGGTCGCAGAGAGGTTAAGTTCATGCTGGCGCATCCTTTAGGGGTTCGCCGTGAATCTACAATATCAACCAAAGAACCCAATAAAGATTATCACGAGTTAGATACGCCGGATGCTCATCGCCCACATTACGCCAAAGGTGGTATGTTAGATCTGGTGTGTTACATGAATGCTAAGGAATTTTTAAGTGAGAGTTCATCGCGCATTAAGGTTCATCCTGCAAAGACTGTTATTTGGCCGGAAGAGCATGAAGCGCGTGATCATAGCGTGATTGGTAGTAGTCCCATTGTCATTAAACCCCAAAGTACTCTTGCGCGGGTAAGCCAATTTGTTGCTTCAGGGATAACGGGTACAAAACCCTTATTAGCGTGTTTAATACTAAAAAATCGAATTCATGGTGAGCAGCAATTACTTTCTATTTATCAGCAGCAGGTTGCTGTAGTAGGTCCTCAAGATGACCAAAGTCGCGTATCAAAAGCAAATACCGGCTTTTTTATTAAAAATCCGCTTTACTGTAGAACGGTGGAAACAGACCAATCCAAAATCAATGGGATCAGACTCGAATGACACTAAGTTAAGGAATTTTCACTCTGTCATTACCGCGCAGGCGGTAATCTATCCACATTTTGGAACAGTGCCAATCTATAGGTGGATCTCCGCCTACGCGGAGATGACAGGGCTATCTATGAGCTGAAAGACGTCAGAAATGGCTTAACTTAGTGCCATTCAGATCAGACTCTAAGGTATCCCCACGAATTTTTTTAAACTGATTGCACAATGAAATACGTGTAAAGTATATTTTGAAATAGAGTTTATGAGGCTCGAATGATTTCAAGATCGGGGGCTTCAGCTCCCGATCCAATCAGGTTGGTTATGCGCAACAAGGTGGTTCGCAATCGTTATCACGTTGATTAGAACAATAAACAACTAGCCCTACGATACATGCGCAAAGCAAGACACCACCAATTACTCCACCTGTAATTGCTGCTGTCCGGCCTGCTCGATCCCAAGCATTCTGACAATTTAATACGACACTGTTAAAAGTATTTTGATAGGCAATGCAATCATCTCTACCCAGTCCGCTTGCTTGACCTGTCACTCTGTAATTACCCCAAGAACTAGATGTTGCCACGCAGGAAATACCCTTAGGATCGGTTCCTGAAGTTTTAATTACATTTTGCACAACACCACCTACTTTATTGAGATCGAGGCAATCGCGCAAGGTGGTATATGTTGGATCAGTGACGCTTGTACTGCCCTTGATACTTTCGACTATGCGGTTAAATTGAGAAATCAATTTGCCATCTTGTGTAATGTATCCTTGCAAGCAACCCACATCAAACAGCGAAGAAATACATGTATCCACTCCGCCCTTAGGTACGCCTTCATGAATTTCAAATGGTCCTGGCACCATAGAAGTAGTTGCTAAAGTAGTTGAGCTCGTAGCAAGAGTTGTTAGTGCTGTGGATGCTGTTGTCGATGTACTCATTTGTGCAGCAATTACTGGTAGCGCACTTAAGGCAAGCATTGCTATTGGAAATTGCGAACCAAGTAATGTAGTTACATAGCTTGTACCTAGAGTTGTAGCGAAGGATGCAATGGATGTGTCAGCTTCGGCTTGTTTTGCAGCAAGAGACTGACCTTCTTCAACTAACTCCTTAATACTATTCAGAACATCTTTTGAGCTAAGTAGTATTTCAAATTCTTTAGAGTCCAGGTGCTGCCTTATCAGTTCTAAGAATTTTCGATGCTCTTCCTTAGACTCATTTTTTGGTAATTGCTTTTCTAGCTCTTTTACAATCTGCTGCCGTACTTTTCTTTCTGGTGCTTGTTTTTTGTGTTGGCTAAAAAACTGTGATGCAGAAACCGTACTTGTTTGACCAAAGCTATGTTCTGGAACAATTTGACCATACTCTCTTACATAGCTAACTCCGGTTTTTCTATTTCTTAATTCTGGCATAAAGATCCCTTTAATGATGTAAAATTAACTGACGTGCATTTAGTCCGCGCATCTTAACATAAGCTATTAAATTTGGAATGGCAGGCTACGGAATCAGCAGCTAAAATATTCTTGCGTGAAGTTTATAGAAATCCAGGTTAAGTAGGGATAAAGTAAGTAGATTGCATGTTAAAGGATAAACTCATGTTATTAACCTTATTAGATCTTGCTAACCCTATTATTCTCGCCCCAATGTCTGGTGGGATAGGTACTCCTGAATTATGTGCAGCAGTATCTAATGAGCGAGGTTTAGGCTCTCTGCCCACGGGCTACCTCACTCCAGCTGAGGTTGAGTTAACTATTGCTCAAGTAAAGAAATTGACGACAAGACCTTTCGTTGTCAACTTGTTTGTTAATGAAAATCAGGTTGATACCCATTCAAAACTTGAGCATAAGAAACTAGAGGCTTATTTAAATCAGAACCGTTCTAGGTTAGGACTACACCCTGTAAAGATTGCGGATCTTCATTGGCATGAAACAGCTATAGATAAATGGGTCACTATGCTGATTAAAGAGAATGTACCCGTTGTCAGTATGACCTTCGGTTGTTTGCCAAAAGAACAGATTCAAAAATTGCATCAACATAATATCCTTGTTTTTGGGACTGCAACTTCTTGTGAAGAAGCGGTGTATTTGAAAAAAATGGGTTGTAATGCAGTGATTGCTCAAGGTTATGAAGCTGGAGGACATCAGGGATCTTTTATCTATAAGCGCTCTGATCCCGTAAGTACTCTTGCGCTTGTTCCACAACTAGTAGATATCCTCAAAGACACTCCTGTTATTGCTTCAGGTGGTATCAGCGATGGTCGCGGAATTCATGCAGCCTTAGCACTAGGTGCTACAGCGGTGCAAATAGGCACTGCATTTATACCTGCCGAAGAAAGCGGAGCTCCACCAATGTATCGCGCAGCTATTGTAAATAGCCAAGCAAAAGGTACTCGATTTACTCAAAGTGTCACTGGTAAACTGGCGCGGGCTATAGATAACGATTGGATTGAAGCATTAGAAGAATATTCGCCAATGCCCTACCCACTTCAACACCATTACACAAAGGATATTCGGCAAGCTGCCATAGCTAAAAACAATGAGATGATGGCCACGTTCTGGGCAGGTCAAGCTGCCCCGTTATGCAAGATGGGAACGGTAAAAACAATTATGACAAATATGCTTAAGGACTACGAGCGTTCACTAGAAGCTATGCAGAAAAAGACTTTTCATCTAGCTGAATAAACAACACCCCTGTAGCCTGCATTAGCGCAGCGTAATGCAGGATCAAGTTCGGTATGATGCATTCCATTCCTGTATTACGCTGCGCTAATACAGGCTACGGTTCTAGGGTTTCCTTGAATATCATCGGTCCTTAACGTGGCACCATCCCTGTTGTCTCTTCTGCCTTTGGTTTAGGCATATTTTCTAGATATTCTCTCATCGTCGTTAATTTAAAATTAAATTCTTCTTTTAGTTCAGGATGAGTACTTTGTTTTTGTTCGAATAACTCAATGGATTTTTCAACAAGTTTTACCGGATCGGTGACCTTAGATTCATCTATGAAAAGGTGAAAATCTGAAGCTACGTCAGCTTCAATGTGAATAAATGCCTTATGTCTTTCTATTGAATTCAATACATAAATATCAAAACGGTTCGTTAATATTAGTTCTTGACCGTGGTTATTTAAAGCAAATTCTTTGACTATAGCATCCTTCAAAGCAGTCAGGCCAGTATAGTGTTGACCTTTCATATGCAAACTAGAGATCATCGGGCGATGCTTATATCGCTCTAGATTTTGAGCTACAAATACCCTGTATTCTGCTGATTGAGCATTTCGATAGACATCAAATCCCTCCTCAAACAACCATTCTTTTAAATTCTTACCTGATGATTGCTTAGCATCAGCAAGAAATGAAGGTAGATCGTTCAAGAACTCCAGTATTTCATTATGAAAAATTCCAAAATAGGTAACCTTAGACATAATCCTTATCCTTAAAAATGAATTGAATCAACCAGAAACTACTCTAGTCAGCGCGCGGAATATAATTCAAATTTAAACTGAGGACAATATAGTCGGATTATCTAATTTATTTAGATTGTTAGCAGCCTGCTCCCGATATGAGTACTGTGGGTACAAGGTGGTCCTGATTCACCGTATAGATTTTATTAGGAATAATATCTACCCAATTTGTGAGTAAATCAGGTTCCTGTTTACCAGTTGACCATACCATCAGTCTAAAGTAATGGGCATGATCAGGCGGTGTTAGTTGCATAGAGCCTTTTTTTGAGAGCAACATTAAGCTGCTTGAATCTAATTTTGAACCATGAATGATGATTTTATTTGCCTCTTGAGTATCTGTGACTGAAGTTGCCCATTGTATTGCAATTTTTCCCGGGTGACTTTGATCAGGGTAATTCGTTTTATTATCAAGCACAATTTTGTCAGCAAAGGCAACTAAGGACACGCAGGATAAGCATAAATAAACTAAGATCTTTTTCATTATTTCACCTAAAGGTTATTCAACAATTTTGCCTTCTTGAGGCGCGCAAGTTGCATTTACAGTATTTTTTGGTGTTGTTAGAGGAAACTTGCCTCCTGAGCTAAGCGTAGTTGCCTTCCCTAAATTTTTAAAGGTTTCTTTAGGAATGTGAACGGCTACGTTTTTAATGACATTGACTGCTTCAGGAATGTCAAAGTTACCCACCATGCTTAAAAATTGATAACTTTCTTGCGGAGTGAACCCCTGAGTATTAACTAAAAAGTTAATCGCATTTCTAGAAGCAAACTGCATGGCCTCAAACAGGTTTTCATGTAAGCCCATTACTATCCATTCCTCTGAGTTTTCCACTATAGGCCAAGTGAATAGACTAGTTCCGTTTCGTTTGGTTTTATCAAATACTCCTTCGGCTTTTAGATCTTTTCTTACAATAAATTGCAGGGTGATCCCTTCGTAAGAGGTCTCAAGGGCAGTGACGTCAATTTCGCCATTACTTTGCATTGCATGCGAATCACCGGTCCAGACTAAAGCACCCTTTTGAAAAACAGGTAAATATAAAATGGAACCTGCTTG
>SCSO01000365.1 GCA_004297865.1 Legionella sp. | reverse complement strand
TGAGCAAACCATTGAAATGGCAATGACTAATGAATTAATCCTTTTTGCTGCTATTGCTAATGAACGCGCAGCGGCGTTTTGCATAGAATTAGGTTTAGATCGCGTTTCTAAGTTTTATATTCGCAATGCCATACGCTACTTTAAAGACTGGGGTGTCATTTCCAAAGTGAAATTACTGGATCAATCGCCGGTCAAAATAAATTTCCCTGCAAAATCTCCAGAAAATTCACCACCTATTTGGGAAAATGCTGGCAATTTAGATATGTTAGCTTTACTGAATTCAACCCAACAATTGTCAACGGAAATTCGCCTAGATAAATTATTACAAAAGTTTTTGCAGGTCGTTTTACAAATTACTGGCGCAGAGAAGGTATTTATATTTACCCGTGTTAACACGCAATGGATTTTAGAAGGGGAAGGCGACGTTACCACCGCTAATCCACATCTTAATGGTTTACCCATTCATGATATAACAGAAAAATATCCTTTAAAGCTTCTAACCCATGTTTATAACATGGCCGAACCTTTAATCCTCGCCAATCCACATCATTCTGGGTTAACAAAGTTTGAGGAATATTTCCAACAACGTGCATTGAAGTCAGTACTGGTTTTCCCTATGTTTTATCAGGGACAATTTACTAAAATGATTTATGTGGAACAACCGCAGAACGATGAGACTTTTATGCGGAATCATGTCAGTAGTTTACAAATGCTAGCAAATCAAGTGATGCCCGCTTTTGAAAACGCTAAACGCTTTTATGAAATCACTCATGATATGATGACAGGATTGCCTAATCGTAATTTATTGCATGAAATTTTCCAATATACCGTCAAGCAAATTGCGCGTTCTCACGGAGAGATCGCTTTATTTTATTTAGAGTTAGATTCATTAAAAGAGGTCAATGAAATTTATGGTAGTAGTATTGGGGAAAGAGTGCTCCAATATGCCAGCAAAATGATAGTGAATAATTTACGTGCAGCGGATTTTGTGACCCGTATAGGTGAAAATGAATTTGTGATCATGTTGACCAATACTACTGCGCATACCCAATTGTCTATCATCCTTGATCGCCTCTTCAATCTATTTTCACGGGCGATAGAGATGGATGAGCATCTAATTCATGTTTCGATTAGTATAGGCATTAGTCTTTTCCCACATGATGGTAATGAAATTCAAAAGTTATTACAGTTTGCGGATGTCGCGCATCAACAAGCGCAGGAAAAGGGAAAAAATCAATACCATTATTATTCCAAATGATTGGATAATCAAAGGCATTTCTTTCTTTGAAAGAGTATGAAACAATCACTTTATTATTAAATAGTGATTGTCTTTATGCAAACCGAGTTTCATCATTTATCCCTAGACAAAATTCAAGCGGGACAATACCAACCCCGACAGGATTTCAATACTCAAGCCTTAGAAGAACTGGCGCAGTCGATTGCTTCGCAAGGTCTGATAGAGCCTTTAGTGGTTAGACCCATAGCGAAAGACCGTTATGAAATTATTGCTGGTGAACGCCGTTGGCGAGCAGCCCAGCTTGCCGGTTTAAGTGAGCTTCCTTGCTTAGTGGGTGAATACAGCGATAAACAAGCCTGTGCATTAGCACTTATTGAAAATATTCAACGTCAAGATTTGAACCTCATTGAAGAAGCTCAGGGTTATGGACGTCTTATCGCGGAATTTCATTACCAACAGGATGAAATTGCAGTTTTAGTGAGTAAATCACGCAGCCATGTAGCTAATATTTTGCGTTTGTTGACTTTAACCGAAGAAGTGAAAGATTTATTACGTGAACAAAGATTAACTTTTGGTCATGCACGTGTTTTGGTAGGATTGATACCTGCGGAACAGCTGAATTTTGCGCAACAAACTTTGGATGAGCTCTGGTCGGTAAGACAATTAGAGCAAGCCGTAAAAGCCTATAAAAATAAAGCGCCGGTTGACTTGAAAAATGCCAAAAAAGATCGAGATATTGAACGCTTAGAAACCTTGCTTGCTGAACAGGTAGGTGCTCCTGTGCAAATAGTTAACGATGAAGATCAGGGCGGTTGGCTTAAGGTGAAATTTTTTGATAATGATACTCTTGCAGGTCTTTTGGAGCGCTTAGGCTTGCGTTATGATTAGACATTTGACTACACGAGAGGGGTGTCTGTGACATTTTTATTACTCAATTTAAGGAATAACCATTGATGAAAAGGACCTTAACTGGCCTATGCATGTGGACAATATGGTCCCTATCCTTCGCGGCTAGCATGCAAACTGCTATAGATCAATTAATCAATCGCTTAAATCCTCGCGTTAATTTGGGAATGGTTGTTTATGATTTATCTTCAGGAGAAACGCTTTACAAACGCAATGCCGGACGTCTATTTATCCCAGCAAGTAACATGAAGTTATTTTCTGAAGCAGCCGCCATAATGGCTTTAGGTCCAGATTATCGTTTTAAAAACCAGCTCAGTACTAATGCTAATCAATTACAAAATGGAGTGCTGAAGGGCAATTTGTATTTGCATCTCAGTGGGGATCCTTCTTTCAGTCGAGATGATTTAAGCACTTTAATAAGCTCCCTGAAAAAGTGGAATATCACTGCCATTGAAGGAGCAGTAGTTATTGATAGTACCCTTGCGCAAGTTCCTGCTTATCCACCCGGATGGATGACCGCTGACTTATCTTATAGTTATGGCGCGCCAATCGCGCCTTTGATGCTCGACGCTAATCGGTTGACGGTTACAGTTAACCCAGCTAACCAAGCTGGAGCGCCAGCCATTGTGGAGGTGGATGACGGTGGCGGAGCTATAGTACTGAATAATCAAGCGACGACTAAAGCAAATGCTAAAGGTTGCGGCGTAGGCTTTTCTTTAGATGCGGAAAATCATCTTACGGTCAGGGGTTGTGTGGGTGTAGGGCAATGGGCTGTGCAGCAACGCATGGCGATTAAAAATCCTTTAATGTATGCCCAAGGAATGATTAAGAGCGAATTAGCTAAGGCAAATATTCAGTTCAATGGACAAGTGCAATTAGGAAACGCGCCTGCAGGTGCAATGTTGTTAGGCACACAATATTCGCGTCAGCTTTCGCAGTTGATGGCAGATACATTGAAACCCTCAGACAATTTGTATGCTGATAGTCTCTATTTACATGCAGCGTCGAAAATTAAAGGCGCTCGCGTCAATTGGAATGATGCTCAACCTGTGGTTAAAAACTTTTTGCATCAACAAACCGGCATTGATTTTAATAATGCTGTTTTTACCGATGGCTCAGGTCTTTCTCGTTATAATTTAATTTCTCCTGAACAAACCATTTCTTTGCTTAAGTTTTTATATCAACGTTTTCCTTTATCCTATGAATACATTTCTGCGCTGCCCATCTCTGGTCGTGATGGCACTTTACAAAAACGTTTCCGTGTTCCCTTGGAGCAAGGTTTCGTGCGCGCGAAAACTGGAACTATGACTGGTATGAATAGTTTGTCAGGGTATTTGTATTCTAATAATGGGCATACTTTAGCCTTTGCGATGTTCATCAATCGTTTGCCAGGCAAATCAGCAGGACCTGGTCGCCCTTTATTGGATGCCCTTTGTAGTTTCCTCTTAAAGCAAAGCCCTTCTAGTAGTCGTTTGGCTAGAGTATTTGCGCCTCATGGTCGGGTTAATTTCCAGCTGAGCCCAACTCAAGGTGAGTTACAACGGGGTCATCAAGCGAGATGGCGTCGCTTAGAGTCTGGGGTGAGACAGGCGTTACGGGGTCAGTCAGTGAATGTGGTTTATCGCAACAATGAATTAATTGTGACGGACAATCAATCGGATGCGAATCGAGTATGGTCTGCTTTGCGTTCGCTTAATAAAAAATACCCATTTGCTGTGGCTTTATCGTCGGCGAATTTATCTATTTCTCCTAGTACTAAGCCGATGATGATGTGGATTCAGGGTGGAAGTGAGCCGCAACAAGGGCAAAGGACGTGGATTATTCGCGAAGCGATTTGATTTGAAATGAATGTAGCCTATATTACGACTACGTCTAATACAAGCTACATCGTTTGATTCGATGGTTTAAATTGACTTATTTACAAGCAAATGTTATATTATTCACTCATTTTGTGCGTTCACCATAAGTGTTTTGAGAGGTTTCTGTGCAATTGCTATTTCGCGTTTTATTTGGCGTTTGTTGTCTAGTCTCTTCAGCCTTTGCGTCTCCCTCTATTAGTTTACGTTTCCTTACGATTTCCGATATCCACTATGGTAGTAAAAATAACTCCATGGATGGCCAAAATGTGGGGGATAACTTTTTGGCTGTCAGTATGAGTAAATTCCAAGAACTTAGCAAAAACGTGGATTTTGTAATTACCTTAGGTGATTTACCAACGCACTTAATGGGGATTTCTTTAGACAAAGAACTCTATGAAAAAACGGTGTTCCATGATTTATTTGAATCCAATAGTCAGAAAAAACCGATGTTTTACATTAGTGGGAACAATGATTCTTTAGGCGGGAATTATCAACCCTTTGATTATCAAGGCAAAACCCCGTTAAATTTCGCGAATGATTGGACAGGTGCTTGCGTTTATTGCGAGGGTTTAATTATTGATGATAGTCACATGCAGAGTCATGGATATTATTCCACTTATGTGGTTCCCAATAATAAAGACGTAATGTTAATAGTTTTGAACGCAACCCAATGGACTATTACCCCCAAATACGCTGCTAAATACCCTAACCAAGATGAAGATGCTAAAGAACAACTAAGTTGGTTAAAAGACCAATTACACAATAACTCCGCTAAACAACTCCTGATCGCCATACATGAACCGCCTGGTAAAGCCTATAATGGCGCTTTAATTTGGAAAAACAATTACTTACAAGAGTTTGTGAAGCTTTTAGATCAAAATCAAACCGCTTACGGTCAAATTACTTTGCTAAGCTCTCATACCCATATGGATGAAATTCGTAAAATTGGATTATCCAATCATAAAAACGTTTATGATTATGCAACACCCGCAGTGAGCCGAGTCCATATGAATAATTCTGGAATGAAAATTTTTGAATTAGACGATAAGATGACTATTGCGAATTATATTACGTATTACACTACCAGCATTACGCAATGGAATAACGATAGCTATCAGGCTTTAAATGCGGCTAAAAGCATCTTTGCGCGTTGTCTCAATAAAAATTTAGAGCAATGTTTAGATAGTTTAACTGATGATCAGGTTTGCCTTGCTATGGAAGCAGGCCGGTATTATGGAGTAAAGAGCAACCGGGTTAATAATCGCCAATGTCGCGTGGTCTATAAAGTTAATTAGGCCCTGCTTGTTTTGGGGGTTCTTGTTTTAAATGCCGTTTCACACTTCGTTGGATGTCATGGAGCAAATCTTCACTGTGCGTTGTTGTTTGCGCCGTGAAAAAATCAAAAATAGGATTATGATGAGTTTCTATGACTGCTTTATTCTCTGGGTTTAAGAGAAAAGCATTAATAAGTCCATGAATATCTTCTAAATTCCCATATTGGCAGCGCACTTCAAAAATCAAAAGTTTCAATAGCTCACCTTTATTTTGACGACTAGGGTATATAGACTGACATAAACTGTTTGCATGCTCGTGCAGATTTTTTAGAAGTTCTTTTAAATCCTTTGGCAATGGCTTTGCTGCTTCTTCGCGTGGATGTGGTGGATTTAAATGCGTACTCACCTGTGGCGCTCTCTTTTGCTCGGGAGCAACAAAATCAAATTGTTGTTGATATTGCAATTTAAATTGCACAGCTAACCAAGCATGCATTTCTGCCGTAGGATGTACATCATCCCAAAACATATAACCCGGAGCCGGAGACGTATGTTGTGCCTTATCGTGAGGATTTGCCTGATTTTTTTTAAATTCATCAGATTCAGTATAAGGTTGGGTTAATTTTGTAGGATCAAAATGATATTTCTCAGGATTTGCATAGACTTGATTAAACAAACCATGCACATCGAAGACTGAGAGATTGATTTCAATATGCTGCTTTTTGAATTCTTCCTGTAAGGCTTTTGCTTTTAGTGCGAGTTGCTGATTAAAATAAGTGCTATAAATAGCGGCAAGCTTTTGTTCTGCTGCACTTTTTGCTTTAAAGCGAGGTGTGAGCGATAAATCAGGAAGATTAAATAAAACGAGATTTCTATAGCCATGCGCGACTAACTGTTCAATATTCTTTAAACGATCAGCTACGGCTTTATCGACTGCTTCGGTATTAGGTTCGCTGTTGACGGTCATAAGATCATTCGCGCCAGACCATTCAATCACTAAGGTTTCGGCCTTTTCGGCGTGGGAGACATGGTATTTTTTATCATCGCTGAATAATTGCTCACGTTTCATTCCCAAATTCGCTAAAATTAAACGAGAAAATTCCCTAATAAAATCAAAAGTCCACTCATAAAAGTAATTATGTGAAGTCAAACCACCTTCGGTGTAATAGCGGGCAAAGCGCTGACCTTTAAAGAAAACGTGTTGATCGTTGTTTAAACGAAAATTGTGTTCATTTTTGCGTAGGTAATTACCGGTTAAAATCTCATCAGCAATATCGGCGTTGGCAGAAGCTGTATTTTGGAGTTTGGATTTGCGGCGCAGCGAATTAATAAAGAACTCTTCTGCTATAGCCGTACTGAATAAATCACCCCATAAAAATCCATTGGTAAAACGACCACGCGGGGATTTATCGCTAAGACCACTAAGATAACTCATAGGAATAAGCCCTAAAAGCTTACGCCGCTCGAGTGTGCCTCTATCAGATAAACTATCGCCTAAAGTAATTAACCGGCTGATTTTGATGCGATTTTGATTGTTGGGCATAAAATAAGGTCTTTACAGCAGTATATGAACATATTATATACAAAAAGGGCGGTATTTGATATGTATTTTGTATGAATTTTGTCTTTCTGTGAATCAAGGTCAGACTCTGAGGTATCCCCACAAATTTTTGGTACCCAAGATCTCCCTTCTCCCTTCAAGGGAGAAGGTGCCCAGAGGGCGGATGAGGGTAATTAAATTCAGCCCTGACGAAAGCAATGGGGTTTAGCCCCCCAGAGCCTGACCCCATTGATTTTTTTAACCAATAGTAGGATTTAAATCCTCTACAACCGTATCTGGCAAAGTACGAATACGTTGTGCTTCCATTACCAAGGCTTTAAAAAAGTCATAGGTCATATAGAAATCACCTTTATCTCCGTATTTTTCACTCCAAGAATTTCTTAAGGTCAATAAGCCTTTATACTGATTGCCTTCTTCATCGGTGGTAATCGCATCATCATCGTACCCTGTGATAATCATTTCATGCGCTCCCATTGCTTGGGATAAATGCAGATCACGCATAATAACTGGGGTTAGAGTCCAGGTATCATAGGTTGATTTATGAGTACCGACAGCTCCCATAAAGCCTAGGTCTAGATCGAAGAGAAAGACTCCGAAAGTGACGCGATCTTTTTCATTTAGCGCGGCTTTAATTTGATCTAAGGTTTTATTGGTGTCTGTTTGTTCTAAAACGGACTGATAAACGTTTAATATAGGTGACCAGAGAACTTTTTCCGTTACATCTTCACTGATTTGATGGAATTCTTCCAGGCTCATCATAGAGTTGGTATCGACCATCC
>SCSO01000364.1 GCA_004297865.1 Legionella sp. | reverse complement strand
TACAGAAATGTTCTAAATTCGCCCAGTCTTAGTGACGATTTAGATAATGATAAGCCGATGTATACCGATTTCTTTTTGAGTCTATTATGCATACACTATGATATAGGATAATTGAACGACAAAATATCTTCAGTGATTTGATCGACAGTCTGCATCTCGGTTTTTATGAATGATTCAATCTGCGCTTTGGTAATATTGTTGACACCCCCCTCTATTTCGATAGACACAATCCAAGGATCTTTTAAATCTCTCCCACTTTGACTGATAATACTTATCGCGCATGCTATGCCAAATTGGTCATAAACTTTATGTGCTAGTTTATGGGCAAACAAATGGTAGACTTTTCCTACATGGTAGACTGGGTTTTTGCCAGCTGCGCCCTCCATACACATCATTTTATTTGGAGTGATAAGTCTATTAACTCTGTTGCCTCTACCAACAAGTCCTTCATCTCCGCTTTCTATTGAGGAACCAATTGCTGTGAGATAAAACTCGTTTTTCTCAACGCTATCTCTTGTGTTCATATTTAATTCCAAATTAATAACGCCAAGTCTATGTGCAATTTCAAAAATATCTTTCCTTGCTTTTACTAGGTTTGCAAGATATTTCTCAACTGAATCTACTTCATTTGCGATTTGAGGTATGCACAGAGTAATAAAATAATTATCGCTTTCACGAACACCCATTATTTTAATGTCTGATCCTATCCAAGGATTGTATGCTTTATACTCCTTCCCATTAAGTGCATCTTCAATAGCGAGCACTAATGTCTCTAGGGTTGAATAGGGCGCAAAACCAACACCAACTGATGTATCGTTTGAGAACAGCTGTTTAAGTTCTGGTAAATCTTCAATACTCCGAGGTTGAAACCAAAAATTTCGAGCACTTTTAGCAGTGTTGTCTTCTTGCTGACCAGGGCTACTCGCGGTACTAAGATTATTGATGCAAATAATATCAGTTACGGGGTTAAGACCCGGCAAGCGTTCAATTAAAAACTCCTTTGTCCAGTCAGTTAGCATTCTCCATACATCAAAAGTTTCGCTACCAAAAGAAAATGATGCACGTCCATTAATAAGTATTCGTATAGGGGAAATAAGTTTACCAGAACCAAATTTCACAGAGGACTTTCCGCCTAATATTCCAACTTTATCAAAATTATGGTGGAGAACTGCGCCAAATTTTCCCAAAGTAAATTGAGAATATTTTACCGATAGGAATTCGGCAAGGTGATCAGATAATGTATCTGGATGTCCAACTCCTTTACGCTCTACAACTTCGAATAAGCGATTAACGTTGTTTTTTGAGAAAATAATTTTCATATTTATTTACTTACTTTGTTCAAAATCATTAACCATTTTTCTGGCCACATCATCCCTGTGTTGTACTGCTGGCGATTTGAAATAATATGCACTCACTGCTTCAAGATTTCCAGATATTCTCCTGTCCAGCGCTACTTTCATTACTCTAATAACATCAACCATAACACCCGCACTATTTGGACTATCTTCTACACTCAATTTTAGATCTAATTCGAATGAGAGATTACCAAACTGTTTCCCCTTAATATTTATATAGCAAACCTTGTTGTCATTGAGATGTGGTATGTAATCACTCGGACCAATCCTTACCCCGAATTCTTTGTTGTCGAGTATGGACATCACCGCACTTGTTTTTGACATGCGTTTTGAAATAAGCCGGCTTTCGTCCTTCATGTTTAAAAAGTCAGTATTTCCTCCGACATTAAGTTGATAGGTATTTTCTATACTATGACCACGATCCTCAATTACTCTTGTCAAAATTCTATGTAAAATAGTTGCGCCAAATTGTGATTTTATATCATCGCCAGCACAAGGTATTCCTTTTTCTTTGAACTTTGCAATCCATGCTGGGTCTGAGCAAATGAATTCTGGTATCGCATTAATAAATCCAACCTCAGCCTTTATTGCCTCGTTAGCATAAAATCTTGACGCTTCTGCACTTCCCACAGGTAAATAAGAGATGAGCATTTCTGCGCCGCTTTTATGTAATTCCTGCGCAATATCAACTGGTTTCTGTCCATCATCGACAATAAAATATTCTTGCATATGGAGTGCCACACCGTCTAAAACATGCCCCTTCAGTACCTTGATATTTAATAGTTCAACTCCTTGAAACTTCTTGGTGCAATTAGGTTCTTGAAATATTGCTTCTGCGAGGTCTTTTCCTACTTTTCTTTTATCGACATCAAATGCGGCGACAAACTCTATATCAGACACGTTATATCCGGCAAAATTGGGGTGCATTAATCCGACTGTCGTATTTTCTGATCTTGAATAAAATGAAACACCTTGGACGAGGGAACTTGCGCAATTTCCTATACCCACAAGCGCGACCTTTATTTTTTTAGATTTATTCATAAAGTTTATTTTATTAAATCATCCACACTAACATCTAAAGCTTTAGCTATCTTTGAAAGCGTATCAATGGTCGGATTCTGACTTCCGCCAGATTCAATCTTGATAATCGTATTATAAGTAACATCAGCCATTTTGGAGAGGCGATCTTGAGAAATGCCGAGCTTTTGTCGGCATTTCTTTATATTATTGGCGATTGTTGATTTTTTGCTTGCAGACATTGTAATATATTACTATAATTAGAGTAATGGTGTTGAGTGATGACCTAACTTATTACAATGATAGCAAAAAATAATCATAAGGTAAATATGAAGCGACGGAAACAAAACCATAAAATTTCCCTTCATTTTTTTGCCTGCTCCTCCCACACCCCCCGCCGAAAATGGATTGGTAAGGAAATTTTTGGTTTTGGTTTGCGACCGGAGGGAGCGCGAGGCGCGCATTGTTCGCTTCACCACAGTGTCGGAGCGTACGATTTGGGAAAGAGCCACCACGCACTCCGCGCGTGCGAAGTTAATCAAAATCCTGCGGATTTTGTCCGAAATACATTCGAACTTCGTTCAAAAAACACCGCCAAGTTTTACATTCAGCGAAATTGAAAGATGTTGTTTTTTATTACCTATTGAAAGACCTGATGATTGAGGTTAAAATTAGGTTATTAGCATTAACCCCAAATTCTTATGACTATTCGCGAAGTCATGCAAACCCAAATCATTACCATTAACAAAAACCTAACTTACAAAGAAGCTACTCAGATACTTTTAGAACACAAAATCAGCGGCGCACCTGTGGTTGATGACCAAGGAAAGCTTGTGGGCATGGTTTCAGAAAAAGATTTATTTAAGGTGCTTTATCCATATTATCGCAGCTACTACGAACACCCCGAGGACTATGTCAACTTCGAAGAACGTGAACACAAGGCCCATGATATTCAGGATCATGCAGTGGAAACTATCATGACCAAAAATTTAACCACTATTTCCCCATCAGAAAAAGTTATGGCTGCTGGAGGACTGATGCTGGCTCGTGGCATTCATCGTTTGCCAGTGATGGAAAACGGCCAACTCGTGGGCTTAGTAACTCGTCGCGATATTTATCACTCCATATTTAAAAAAGAATTGGGGGTTTAATGATCAGCTTGGACAGTAAAATTAGTGAGCTTAACCGCGTGGGCTGTAGCTTAGGCTCGCGCTTAAACCGACTGGGCATTAAAACTACTCAGGATCTTTTGTATCACTTTCCTTTCCGCTATGAAGATTGGCGGGGCTGTAAAAAAATTTCTGAACTAGAAATTAATGAATCAGCCACAATTAAAGGAACTGTCACGGAAATTAGTGCCGGTACATCACCACGAAAAAGATTGAAATTTACTAAAGCAATTTTAACTGATCAAGACTTAGACACCAT
>SCSO01000363.1 GCA_004297865.1 Legionella sp. | reverse complement strand
GAAGCTTTCGCTTTTTTCATTTGTTTTTCAATCACACCAATGTCATCGGCTAATTTTTCAGCTTGCTGTTTAACGGTCTCTTCATTAGCTCCTTCTACCATCACTCTTAATAAAGGCTCTGTTCCCGATGGTCTAAGCAATACACGACCCTCACCCTTCATACTTTTCTCTAAGGCTTTAACTGCATTTAATACCTTAGTATTTGTAGCTAAAGAAGCGGCTTGAGCTGTTTTTAAATTCACTAAACTTTGTGGAAGCAAAGTAATACCTTCTGTTAATTCCTGTAAAGTTTTTTCTTGTTTCACCATGATAGATAGAACTTGTAGGGCTGCAACAATGCCATCCCCTGTGGTTGTTTTATCTAAACACAAGATATGCCCTGAAGTTTCACCACCAATTTTCCAATCTTTTTCGCGTAAAGCTTCTAACACATAACGATCGCCTACATTTGAGCGTAAAAATGGTACGCCTAAAGTACTAATAGCCATTTCTAGACCATAATTACTCATCAAAGTGCCTACAACCCCACCATGCAAAATACCCCGCTGGTGACGATCTCGCGCAATAATATAAATAATTTGGTCGCCGTTAATAATATTGCCTCGAGCATCAATTAAAATCACCCGATCACCATCACCGTCTAGGCCAATGCCAATATCCGCTTTGTGTTTAATAACCTTTTCTCTTAATGCCTCAGGAGAGGTTGAACCACATTCTTCATTGATATTAAAACCATCGGGTTTATCACCCATAGCAAAAACCTGTGCTCCCAATTCTCCAAATACATTCGGGGCAATGTGATAGGTAGCCCCATTCGCACAATCAACGACAATTTTTAATCCAGCTAAGCGCGTCATTGATGGAATGGTGGATTTGCAAAATTCAATGTAACGCCCGGCCGCATCATTGATACGCTTTGCCTTACCTAAATTAACAGAGGGAACAGTTTCTAATTGTTTTTCAATCTCTTCTTCAATTGCTAACTCGACGCTGTCAGGTAATTTTCCACCATCTGCAGAGAAAAATTTAATGCCATTGTCTTCAAATAAATTGTGGGAGGCGCTAATTACTATGCCGGCATTGGCACGTAAGGTTTGTGTCAAATAGGCTATACCGGGAGTTGGCATAGGGCCTAATAAGGCTACGTCAACGCCAGCAGCGGATAATCCTGCCTCTAAGGCGGACTCTAACATATAACCAGATACACGGGTGTCTTTACCAATGACTACCTTTTTTCTATCGCCATTCGCTAAAACTCGACCAACAGCCCAGCCTAATTTCAGCACAAATTCTGGATTAATACTGGACAATCCTACATGTCCTCTGATTCCATCAGTTCCAAAATATTTACGTTGACTCATCCATTTCTACCTTATGTTTAGTCGATTTATTAGCCGGCTTTACGCACTGCATCAATCATTAATAAAGCTTGATTGGTTGCACCGACATCATGAGTACGAAAAATTGCAACCCCTTTAAGCGCCGCATAAACGGTTAATGCGATACTGCCAATCAATCGTTCATTTGCTTCTATACCTAACACTGCCCCTATAGTACTTTTTCGTGAAACACCCAACAACAAGGGCAGGGAAAATTCTTTAAATATTTCGGATTGTTGCGTAAGTATTAAATTATCTTGCACCAATTTTCCAAAACCAAATCCAGGATCTAAAATCAATTGTTGTCTCTTAATCCCCGCTTGTTCACAAGCGGCAATTCGCTCTGCAAAAAAACTCATTATCGCCTCTACCACACCTTGCGGGTAGTGAGGATTTTGCTGCATATGTTGGGGTGTTCCTTGCATATGCATTAAACAAACAGGGACATTTAATTGAGCTGCGGCCGCCAAGGCACCTGGCTGTTGCAAAGCATAAATGTCATTGATGACATTCGCTCCAGCTTTCACTGCGGCAACCATGACCTCTGGTTTATACGTGTCAATCGAGATGCAAATATCCGAATGTCTGCGCAACTCTTCAATCACGGGGATTACCCGCGATAATTCTTCAGCAGCAGAAATAGCTATTGCCCCAGGTTTCGCGGATTCACCCCCAATATCAATGAGATCTGCACCCTCAGCAATCATGGTTAAAGCCTGGTTAATGGCCTTATCTACCACTGTAAATTGTCCTCCATCAAAAAAAGAATCGGGTGTGATATTCAACACACCCATAATTAATGGTTTTTCTTGAGAGGAGATGAAAAAAGGCTGGTTTTCAAGCCAGCCTAAAAACTGTTCTAAATTCACTTAAATCTCTTTATGCCTAAAATTAATGCTCTTCGGCAGGGCTTTCCTTTATCGTTTCTTCATTAATCTGGATAGTCGCCGGAGCATCATTGCTGTCTTCAGGTTTGTCTAACGGCTTTGATGAACCCCAATCTTCTGGAGGAGTCGGTTCTTTACCCGTCATTATTTCTTTAATCTGGTTCACATCAATGGTCTCATACTTAATTAAACTCTCTGCCATTAGATGCAATTTATCCATATTAGCGACTAAAATCTCTTTAGCGCGTTGATAATTTCTATCAATAATTGCGCGTACTTCGTCATCAATTTGTTGAGCTGTTCTGTCGGACATTTCTTTATGTTTATTCATCGAACGCCCTAAGAATACTTCCTCTTCTTCTTCACCAAAAGTTAATGGTCCTAAATTAGATAAGCCCCAGGTAGTCACCATCTTGCGAGCTATTTCTGTTGAACGCATGATGTCGTTAGAAGCGCCGGTAGTAACGCTTTCTGAGCCAAAAATTAATTCTTCAGCAATACGGCCACCAAATAAGCTAGCTAATTGACTCTCCAAACGACGCTTACTATGACTGTAACGATCTTGCTCTGGTAGGAACATGGTCACACCCAAGGCACGTCCGCGAGGAATAATGGAAACTTTATAAACTGGATCATGTTCAGGTACTGACAAACCAACGATGGCATGACCAGCCTCATGATAAGCGGTTAATTTTTTCTCATTATCATCCATCACCATAGAGCGTCTTTCAGCACCCATCAGGATTTTGTCTTTGGCTTTATCCATTTCTTGCATGCCCACTTTACGCTTATTAGCGCGGGCAGCAAATAGAGCCGCTTCATTGACTAAATTTGCGAGATCCGCTCCAGAAAATCCAGGAGTACCTCGAGCAATAGGCATAATTTCCACATTATTGTCTACCGGAACTTTTTGCATATGCACTCGTAAAATTTGTTCACGGCCACGAATATCGGGTAAAGGAACAACTACTTGACGGTCAAATCGACCTGGGCGCAATAAAGCTGGATCTAGTACATCGGGTCGGTTGGTTGCTGCAACCACAATGACCCCTTCGTTGCCTTCAAAACCGTCCATTTCGACTAGCAATTGGTTTAAAGTTTGTTCACGCTCATCATGACCACCACCAAGACCTGCACCTCGATGACGACCCACAGCATCGATTTCATCGATGAAAATGATGCAAGGAGCATGTTTTTTCGCTTGCTCAAACATATCTCTTACTCGCGAAGCACCTACACCCACAAACATTTCCACGAAATCAGAACCTGAAATAGTAAAGAAAGGAACCTTAGCTTCACCGGCCACGGCTCGAGCTAATAAAGTTTTACCTGTTCCAGGAGAGCCTACTAAGAGTACCCCTCTAGGAATACGTCCACCTAAATTTTGGAATTTGGTTGGATCCCGCAGGAAATCCACCAGTTCTTTGACTTCTTCTTTCGCCTCATCCACTCCGGCTACGTCGGCAAAAGTCACTTTGACTTGGTCTTCACCCAAAAGTCGTGCCCGCGAGCGGCCAAAGGACATGGCTCCGCGACCACCGCCACCTTGCATTTGTCGCATAAAGAACACCCAAACGCCGATGAGGAGTAACATAGGGAACCAATTGATAAATAGATGGAGGAGGAAACTTTCTTGTTGCTTTTCCTGACCACTAACATCTACTTTGCTTTTTAATAATTCACCTAATAGGGCATTATCTTGCATAGGGACATAAGTCACAAAGCGCTTATTATTCTTGGTCATCCCTTTGATGATTTTATTATCCTCAATCGTAACTGAGTTCACCATTCCCTGATCAACTTCTTTCAAAAATTGGCTGTAGGAAATTTTCTCAGCAACCGTGTTACGAGGGCCGAAATTACTGAATACAGAGACTAGAACTATCGCTATAATCAGCCATAAAAATAAATTTTTCACCATATCGTTCAAAGTATTAACCTCGTTTTAACGTACTGCCTGGTTGTGAGAAAAGTAAACTTTACCTCTTAATATAAAGCTACTATAAATTATAGCCCTTTGCTAGCAAATAGGTTTCTTTTGAGCGAGAACGTGAGGCAGAAGGCTTACGAATTACCACTTTGTCAAAAGATCCTCGTGCTTGCTTTATTAACTCATCAAAACCGGAACCATGAAAAATCT
>SCSO01000362.1 GCA_004297865.1 Legionella sp. | reverse complement strand
GGTTGGTAAGTGATGTTTTGACCGTTTTTAATTGACTCTCAGAATGAGTCGTCGCTTTTTCACTTTCCGCCTGCTGAGATAACAAAGTTTGCTCTTGACGTTGTAAAGTGCTCAAAGTAGAACTTGAAGTGTAATGTAAGAAAGTATGCTTAACTTTATCAAAGAAGCCAGGTGATGGAGCTTGTACATTATTAGCTGCCAGATTTTTTTCTTGTTCTACAACGATCTGTTTTCTTATTTCTACTAATTGAGCAAGACCATCTTTAATCCGCTGAGTATGAGTATCTATATGAGATTGTAATTCATCCCTTTGAGCGATGATTGCCAAATACTGTCCATACTGTGCTTGACTAAGATTGAGCACACCTAAAAGTTGTGGATCAATCTCCTCAGTAGCATGCAGCCTCTGAATGGTACTAATAATGGCAGTAACAGCCTGAGGAAACTTTTTCAATAAAGGATTATTTCCCTGCAAATTTAAATCCACATTAATGAGACTCTCTAATTGACCTAATTCTATAAAGGCTTGTTTATATTTAGGTAACAACCAATCCATAGTCTCTATTTGACGTAATGCCAGTAAATCGGCCTTATGCTTAGCAAAAAGTGCTTTATGCTGAACCAATTGCGCTTTTTCCTTATCTAAGGTTGTAAGTACAGGGGATTGATAACCGGTAAAGCCTTCTTGTAAAGCGGCATCCTCAACTTGCACTTCTATATAGGATTGAATGCCGTCAGAGCATTTACGGATATGTACCTGTTGCGGTTTTACTTTAAAGAGTGTGGCAAATTGTGATTCTTTTTCATTGAATAAACTCGTTTCATGATTTTCTTTTAAGCCATCCTCTTGCTCTAACTCTGTAATCGCAGCTGCCAAATGAGAGCTTAAGTTGTTAAGCTGTCGAGAGTAATTGCCATAAACAGGATAAGTTTTAAAGCGATTCACTATTTCAGCCAACTCATGGATGAGATGAGTCGTATTTTGCTTATTCTCCCCACTCATTTTTTCTAAGGTCTTTTTAAGATATTGCCAAACGGGATCGATGGCGAGTGTATTGGAACTGGATACGTAATTTAAATAGACTCTAAAATTCTGCAAATGATGTTTGCTTAACACGGAATCATGAGCTTGTACTCGGAATTTTGTTGAACAATGAGGTGCCGTATCTAAGGAATCAATGGCAGCAAGTGTTGCATTAATAACATCTCTTGGGGAACTATGAACGATAGAGAATAAATAAGCATCTTTTAATTTCATGCGTTCTTCCAATAGGCCCACATACAAGGCTTGAATTGATTGTGGATTATTCGCATGTTTAACTTCTTCAGCTAATTCATAGATACGTTTTGCTGCGTCAAAAGCTACTTGCCGTTCAATTAAGCCATGAATAGGCGTAGGCGATTGACCGGCCCAAGAAAATTCTTCCATAAGATGTTTAGCTATATTCAACATAATGTGTTGGTCATACTTGGCTTGCAAATCATTTAAATGCATGTCAGAAGGCTTTATACCGGCATTTTCAAAGAGTTTGCAATAAGTGAGGAAGATACCCCTGATGCTAAATTGTTTGGCTAAAGGTTCCTCAGCAACATGCTGACTATATTCTAATATAATGGGCTTTATCTTAGCGATAAGCTGAGTAATCTCTACATCACTGACCTCGGATAATTCAGAAACCATTTGGAAAAGAGTACGTTGCTGTCCTGGTAATTTTCCATTGAGGTCCTTTCGAGCATGAGGATACTCTTCACAAAGATCTGTAATCAACGCGGGTAAGAGCTGACGAATTTGTGCGAACTGTAACTTCTTCTTTTCCTCTGCTGGGGGCTCACTATATTCCAGGACTGCCCCTGCTTTGTCCTGAATCATGGACTGTAGGTTGTAATGGCGTAATTTCTCCGAACTCGCTTCAAGCAGTTTTCCTTTAGTGGGTAGGGCATTCGGAATATTTAACTCTTTAGTCAAATCCAATTGTTTTAAGACATTTAAGCGTAAGCTTTGTTCATGGTTCAACCCAGTAGCTTTTTGCGCTTTAGCCACCCATTTGTCTTCTTTTAAATTATCCCATAGTCTATTGAGGTTATTTTTAAACTGAGCGATGCTTGCTTCGAGGTTATCTTGAGTTATATGCGTTATCTGACTATGAGCCAGTTCACTTAACAACTCTTCTCGCCATAGATACAGATCATGCATGACTTTAGGATCATTAGGATATAATTCAATTAACAAACTTTCCCAGGCATCAATTTGGGTCATTAAAGTCTGCTGTGCTTGATCTATACCCTGGGTGTAAATTCTATCCAAAGCTGCTTGTAATTGGATCTTTTCTTGTTGATCCTTCACGATTTGCTTACATTTATTTTCATAAATCCAGGGGAATAAATAATAGGTGATGTAATCCCAAAAAGAGTTAGGTGGATCAATCTGATAAATAGGATAATACTGTCCGGGTTTACCGTTTCGTGCAATTCGACCACACATTTGCGTCGACATTCGTTCACTTTCAACCATCGCCTGAATACAAACCGCGCCTTCAGGGTGATCGCCGGGATTAATATCAATTCCTATAGCTAATTGAGGCGTACCAATAGTAATGGTATTAGCTCGTCCTGCTTGTTTGATGATTTTTTCTAATTCCTCCGGAGTTTCTTTTCCGGTTGTCATTTGGATTTTAAAGCCTTGCTCTTTATAGTGCTCTAAGTCTTGTGCCAATTTACTGACTTCAGAGAAATCTTCGCAAAAGAGAATAATAGGCTGTGTTTGTGAGTTATTCCATTCTTCTAATGCCTCACGAGCCTGGTGAATGAAGGCTTCTTGCTCATCAATGGTTTGAATGGCAATGTCAGGATTAAGCTGTAAGAAAGGTTTGGTAAGGGGTTTTTTTAAATTTTCAATAATAGACTTAATTTCGCGTACTTTTTCCTCGCGAGAAAAGGCGAAATGGGGCGCATTTTTGATTCGTTTATCCCCAGCATAAGGAGCTACGCTTATCGCTTGCGTTCCTAATAATGAATTTAAATAATCTAGGTCAATACCACTACCTGGGGTTCCAGAAATACCTACCAAGCATCCTTGGGTTTGCTGATAAAAATCGATTAGTCCACGAACGGATTGACTTGCTAGTACCGGAGGATCAGCATCAATAACGAAGAGGGGAGCCATATCTTTACGTTCAGCTTTTAAGCGAGCATGTAAAGCTTGTTGAATTCCTCCAGTGAATATACAACCATTTTTAGGCGTGCTTTTTATTAGAGGAACACAAACGATTTTCTGAACTACTTCTATGCCGGCGTCATCTTTAACTTTTATCGGTTGTACGATGAAGTGTTTGTCTTCTTCTAATTGGGCTGCTTTACAGCTAGCATGAATCCATTGTTTTAATTGAGTATTACTTGTTGCCAAGAGGAAGTTTTGTTTATCTGCGTCCCCATTGTAATGATCATTAATTTGTTTGTTGAGGAATAAGCGGAATTGCTCTAAATCCTCATCCTCATCCCAGACTGTGTCTGCATTGAGGTTGCGGAATGCTGGTAAATTAACAAATTGATAAGCCAAAGGATAAACCCATTCTGCATCATTAGGTTTTGCATGATCTTGATTTGGATTTTCGGCAACTAATTTAAAGAGTAGGGTTTGATCTAAAAGGGCTGCATGGGATTCGTCTAAAATCAAATGGATCATGCCACCATTCTGAATTAAATGCTCAAGATTTGCTTCTTTCGCTGCTAAGCGGAAAAGGGACATATCTTCAACAGTTGAGTAGTTAATTCCGTTTAATTTATATTCACTCGGTGGGGTGTCACTATGTATCACTGTTGAGGGAATATCCAAGAATTTTAAAAAGGCTTCCCCATTATTCGTATAATCTCTTCTAAGCAAAGTGCGGTTTGCTGTACAAACGTCAGCCGTTCCCCCTTTCAACCACTGTAAAACCGCTAGCATTGGCGTATTAAGACTTTTACCTTCACCTGTCGTAATTCGCAATAAAAGGTTAACGTCGGGACATTTTAAGGCCAATAAAAGAACCAACATTTGCGTGGTATTAGGGAATAAACCGGTGGTACGGAAGTAGATTTCCCTTAAGTAAGCCAGCATTTCTAATTGAGTGACTTCGGTTTGTGCATTCGGTGCTTTTCTTATTTGCTCTAAAAGAGTGACCGCACGATTTTTAAGATCTGTGCGTGACATGGCAGTTAATTTTTTAAGTCCATTAAAATCACCAGGATTAAGCGCATCGGTATAACCTAAGGTTTCAATGTAAGTAAGTTGTTTGGCTAACTGTAATTGCAAAAGATGCGGTAATTTGACGCCCCGCATTAAATCTTTTAATTCAGTTAAGCCTTCATATATACGATGAGTGGCAAAATGTTGTGCTAAAGGACGTGATTCATTATTTGCCATAAAAGGATTGGTATCAAAGTGCGCGCAATATTCACGTAGTTTGATTGAATCAAGAGATCTTAAGGCTGTGTTTAATGTTTGGGCTATAGGATAAGGCGGTGTAGTAAATAACTTAAATACCGAGTCAAAATCTTTTTCATCACTTAGACGTGCTAAACCTTTAACGATTTCCAATAAGGTAGGAATATTGACGGTATCGTCTTTGTAGTTGTTGGCAAAATCCGTCAGAATTTTTGCATATTTAGCGCGTGATCCAGCCTTAATGGAAGTAATTTGTTGCAGAATCTGATTGTATGCAATGATGTCGCGATTGAGATTATTGCCTTGTACTCGTTTTAGCAAGCCTACACAAAGTTGTGCTAATTCAGGGTGAGTTTTTAAGAATTGTTGACTATTTTGCACTAAATCCTGAATTAATTCTGGGGAATCTAAAGGCGTCATATGACTCAAAATGACAATAATGCTTTTGATGATCACCGATTTGAGGGAATTTTCTAAATCTGATTTTTTTAATTCATTGATAGTCGATAATGGGAATGGGTTTGCGCTTTTTAGATTGTGCGCCAAACTCATTTTGAAAAACATCATTTGGGTTTCGCGTTCGAGGTCTTCCAGTTCGAACAATGCTTTTAACCCCTCAATACCACGTTCAATAGCCTTAGAGTCAGCCTCTGGATTACTGGTTAAGGATTGGATCGTTAAATTGAGGTAAGCATCTAATAATGCCGGATTAGCGCCTTTCAAAAGATTAACCAGTTGGGCTTTTTGTTGATAAGTAAGGCGAGCTAACTGGCCGGTTTGCAATTGCATATAAAAGGCATTGAATTGCGCAGGAGTTTTCTCTTTGATTTCGATTAATAAGTTAAGGTAATTACTGATGGCTTCGATTTCGATGCGATAATTTTCTAATGCGACATCACAGGCTATGGTTTCATCAAATTTTTCTGCTGCTGCTAAAATACTTTCTTCAAAAGCTGCATCTTGCGTATTCAATTGAAGTAAAGTTTTCTTAAGGGCGGGTCTTACTTTTTTATCAACAAGTTCTTCTTTAAATAAAAATCCTAAAGAATGCGTTTCGTTAAAGCTTTCCATCCATTTGAAAGTGGTTTTAGCATCTAAATCTTTAACTAATTCGCGGTTTTTTTCGCTATTAAAAAAGGCATTTACGTTTTTCACAAATAAGCCATTAAGGCCCATTAGAATTCCTGCAAAAATGGAATTGGTGAAATTATCGTCTTCTTTACGTTTACCGGTAATAATGAAGCTCAGAAGATGATCGCCTTTAGCAGATCCAATGAAAATCTTGTAAATATTATCAAATAAGGCGGGCTTTTTAAGCTCATAATCATGGAGCGTGGCAATTACTTGCGGGAATTTAGGGTTAGGCGATTGCAATAAGGTCACTAACTCATGCATAGCATCTAAAATAGGCATGAGATCTCTATCAAGTTGTGACCGGAGTTCTTCTGGCACTAAAGAACTTTGCAAGTTTTCTTGTAGAGAATGTTTTAATGCTCTGATATCTAGAACGGCTTTACGTTTCTTAACCGCTTCTACCAAAGCTTCAACAATCAAATCATCAAGCTTGGAAATGTCACCTGAGCCTAGTACACATCCAGGAAGGTATTTTTGATCAAGGATTAAATCTCTAAACCAGGTTGCTCTCTTTTCTAGAGTATCTGCTTCCTGAGCAATTTTAATTTCAGGAGCAGCTAATGTGTCTAATAATTTGATTATCTGCGAAAGCTTAGGAAGGTTGGGTGTTTTAGCAATATTAATTTGGCTTAAAATGAATAACAGAGCGGAGTAATATTCTTCCCCGTGTTGTGCTTTTACTTTATCCGCGGCAGTTAATAACGTGTCAATACTGGCTTGAGTTAATTCAGACTCATTCAATTTGGCTAGCATAGTGATGAGGTGAGAGTCTAAGCGAGCACGTTGGTTTTGTATGAGGCTAAGATAGGACAAAAAGATATTGAAAGTGGCTGGTTTGGCTTCCAAAGAAGGGTTCGTCTTTTGTATACGTTCTTGTAACTGCTGGTATACTTCATAGCCTTCATTTTCTAATAAAGTGCATAAAGGTTTAATAATATCATTGGCAAAGTCTTTGCCGGGAGCAAAAGTCTTCAGTTCTATGCAATTGGAAATGAGCTTTTGCAATTGACCGATATTTAATTGGGGTTTAAATAAATGACTGCGCGTGAGGGACTGCAAGACTACATCACGCTCAGCGGCATTAAGCCCATTTAAACTACTAATGCAGTTTTGTACTGCTTGTTTCCATTCATCAAGAGTCACTGCGGCATTGTTAGTAAAACTACAAGTTAAAATAAAGAGCAATTGATTTTTTTGCACAGGCGTCCAAGTAAGGTTTTGAATCGCTTGTACTCTTTCTTGAATATCTGTTAAACGCAGTTCTTTTTTCCAATATTTACTGATAAAACGAAACATCCAGGGACTAAGAGATAATTGTGGATCTTCTATATGATTATAAATAGGCGATATAGCAGTATTTAAATCTTCAGGATTGGATAATTCCATGCAAGAGGCGACCTGTTTAAAGCCTCGCTCGGTCATTGCATAGTGAGCTCCTGTCGATCCCCAATCAAGACCTGCTAGATTTAAACATTGTTCTTGAGGATTTTCCGCATGATCCAAAATGTCTAAAACGCGATTTAGCGTAATCAGAATATGACCCTGATGCACGATAGGGCAAGGATTAAATAAAGAAAGATTTTTTTCAGTGATTTGTGGTAAAAAGATTTGCGTATAGACTTCAAAGAAACTATTGAAATCGAAATGTTGGTTTTTATTTTGTAAATGTCCGCGCGCTAAAGTATTCCACCAATCTCTTTGTTCTGCTGGAAGTTGCAGGAGTTTTTGTAAATTTTTGATTCCACGTGGATTTAAAAAAGCTTCTTGCGCAATAGGATCTTGGAGAAATTCCAGACTAATTTTTTTACTGGGGCAACTGGCTAAAAGTCTAATAAATAATAAGCAATGTGACTTACCACCAAGAATCATTTGTTGGGCTAACAAGGGGAGAATGTAATTAAGTTCAGCCGGCTTTAGTGCCGCTAGAAAATTATTAAACTCTTTAACATCAGCTGCTAGAAGAGCGGCTAAGGCAGTTTTTTGCTTTTCTGGCTCTTTGCTATTCAATAGCAATTTAAGATTATCGTCATCAATCTTGTCTTCAACAAGAGTTTTTGCTTCTTCAAAGGAGAGAGCAGGAGAAACACTGGGCTTTTCTAATGCGGGAGCAAGTGCAGATGGAAGCTTGGATGGGGTTGCGGTATAGCATAAGGCATTTCTTTTTTTATCGATGTAAAAGCCTCGAGGTAAATTCTCGGGAATGATTCCATCATAAAAAGCATGTGCATTATCTTCGATTTTCTTTATAGCGCTGTCTTGAATTTGCGTGATGTTCAAGGCAGCCAATTGTTTGGTTAATGCTGGGAAACCAGGTAAATCTACTGGGACAAGGACGATATTAAAAATTTGACTCATTCTTAAAGAGTCGTGTAAAGAGGCATCCTGAGCCGCCGAATATTTAGGTAAGTTAAATCCTTTTTGAATCTGAATGGCAGGATTAACGCCCGCACTGGGATTTTGTAAAGCCACTTTAAGTGGGTTGATTTTCCGAGCATTACTGGTGGTTTGCAGTGATTTTTCTGCTGTTTGATTTAATAAGGCACGACGAGCATAAAGGGCTAATCTTTGGTTAAATGCCTTATCTTCAGGAATAATAGATC
>SCSO01000361.1 GCA_004297865.1 Legionella sp. | reverse complement strand
ACTAGATGGAGCAGGGCCTATTCGCTTTTTCTTTGATATTGTTTTGCCTTTGTCGAAGTCGCAAATCGCAGCTTTATTTGTGATTTTATTTGTTTATGGCTGGAATCAATATTTATGGCCTTTGGTCATCACTACAGAAACAAAGATGGCGACAGTAGTTATGGGAATCCGTTATTTAGCAGGGGTAGCGGATCAAATGCCACAATGGCATTATATTATGACAGTGGCATTAATCGCCTTAATTCCCCCTTGTATGGTAGTAATTATGATGCAACGCTGGTTTGAAAAAGGATTGCGATAATATGGCTACAGTGAATTTAATCGATGTGTCCAAACGCGTTGGGCAAACGACCATATTGGAAAAAATCAATCTCAGTATTAAAAGCGGTGAGTTTATAGTGGTTGTTGGACCCTCCGGTTGTGGTAAATCCACCTTATTGCGCTTGATTGCAGGTTTAGATCATTTGAGTGATGGACAAATTCTTATCAATGACGAATGCGTCAATGAAATTCCTGCAGCGAAACGAGATATGGCTATGGTGTTTCAAAATTATGCCTTATATCCTCATATGACCGTTTTCGATAATATGGCCTATGGTTTGAAAATGCGCGGTTTTAATAAAGAAGACATTAACCAACGTGTCAGTAACGCTGCCAAATTATTACAATTAACGCCTTATCTGGAACGTAAACCGCAAGCCTTATCCGGCGGACAAAGACAAAGAGTGGCAATGGGTCGTGCCATTGTAAGGTCGCCTGCCGTGTTTTTATTCGATGAGCCATTATCTAATTTAGATGCAAAATTGCGTACCGAAATGCGCCACGAAATTAAACGACTACACCAACGTTTTAATACCACCAGTCTTTATGTGACTCATGATCAAACCGAAGCAATGACCATGGCTGAACGCGTGTTGGTACTAAATCAGGGCGTAGTCGAGCAAATTGGTACCCCGCAGGAGCTATATCAAAATCCAGCTACTGCCTTCGTCGCAGGATTTACTGGGCATTACCCCATTAATTTTATTCGTGGGGTTTATAATAAAGCGGACGGTAAGATACAAACCGGTATGGGCATGGAATACCCCATAGCTGTGAATGAAGCGTTAGAAGAGGGCGCCGAATTATTATTAGCGATGCGTCCAGAGCACGTGCAATTGAGTTCTGAAGAAAACCCACGGGCCTTTAAATTGAATGTGGAATTTGTCGATGACATGGGCGCTGATAAATTAATTCAAGCCAAGTCTATGAAAAATGGTGAACGGGTTAATCTGCGAATTTCTGGCGATCATACCTTACCTCATGATCGTTTATTTGTGCAGCTGCCTGCTAGCAAAATGCATGTTTTTCATAAACTCAGTGGCAAACGCATAGGAGAGTGCTGTGAGTAATAATACTGAATTAAAAACCATGGATGCGCGAGCTTATGGCTATTGGAGTGCTTTGTATCATTCTTTTTATTCACGAGCTCTTTATGTCGATGTAGGTAAACGCTGGAGGGGTATTGGCCTGCGATATTTGCTGTTGGTTGTGGCTCTTTTCGCTATTCCTTTTTCCATCAGGGTTGGTATAACTTACAATCAATTTTTCAAACAACAACTGATAGAGCCTTTATTGAAATTGCCCACTATTTATGTGCAAAATGGTCAAGCGTCTATTGAGAAACCCGTACCCTATATTATTAAAAACTCTTTAGGGCAAGTGGTACTGATTGTAGATACTTCAGACACTATCACCGATTTCACTGACAAGTATCCTAATTTAACTATTCTGATCAACAAAGAAAAATTGAGTTATCGTTTACCCACACCGCAACTTTTTTCTGGGAATCAACCCGAACAAACTCCAAGCTTACCGGTCACGCAAAACTACAGTAAACAAGCTAACTCCGTTTTTGATGGCAAGAAACTAGTCGGTGAGGGGTCTTTAAATCGAGTAAAATATATTTCGCAATCGATGATTTACCCTATTGTTGTGGCAGTTCTTATGTCTTTATTTATGGTGCTTTTTCCCGTCCTTGCTTTATTGGGTCAGGTTTTTGCAAGAGTCTTTTTTAGTTTTCAATTGGTTTACGGTCAGGCGGTGAGGCTACTGATCGTGTCCGCAACACCTATGATGTTGTTACTTTTTATCTTTCTAACGTTTAATATCTTGTTTCCAGGTATGGGCATTATTTTAACTTTTATTACCTTTGCTTATTATAGCTTTGCTGTAGCGGCATTAAGATCTGCAAGTAGACAAGTGGCAGCATCATGAAAGACTTAATCCATTTTGCTCATGGCAATGGATTTCCTGCACTTTGTTATAAACAGATGCTTGATCATTTGGCCACACGTTTTGATTATTGTTACATTGAGCAAATAGGTCATGATCAACGTTTTCCGGTGAGTGAGAATTGGCATAATTTAGTATCCGAAATCATTGCTAGTGTAAAAAAACAAGCACAACAGCCAGTCATTGCAGTTGGACATTCTTTAGGTGGTGTGATTAGTCTTTTGGCTGCTATTGAGGAGCCTGAATTATTTAAAGCAGTGATTATGTTGGATGCGCCCCTGATTGGACGTTTTAAATCTAATATGATTCGCCTAGCTAAGTACTTGGGCCTCATCGATAGAATTACCCCTGCTTACCAAACTATGGGCAGAAGAGTGCATTGGCGTACTCGAGAACAAGTGGTTCATTATCTAAAAAGTAGAGAACTTTTTAAAACCTTTACGGATGCCTGTTTGGATGATTATATTAAGTATGGATTAGAACATCGTGAGGATGGTTATTATTTACGATTTGATAGGGGTATTGAATATCAAATTTATCGCACGATTCCTCATGTCTTACCTAAATTAGAGGGGCAATTGCGACGTCCGACTACATTAATATATGGTGACAAAAGTACTGTGGTTGATAGAATGGATGTACGATATATGAAAAAATATTTTAATGTCTCTAGTGTGAAAATAGCGGGAACGCATTTATTCCCTATGGAGCATCCGCAAGCAGTTGCAGAGCAGATTATCAAAACTGTGGATGAGATGTTGTATGTATAAGACACTTTATTGGCACTAGCACAACATAAGGAGAGCACTGTGTTACATGCAATTTTAATACTCGCAACTATAGCCGCTGCAGGGATCTTACTGATGCGTCAAGCCGCGATTTCTGTTTGGGCACTCAGTTTTGCCTTATTTACTGCGTTGGTACTGAAATATGGTTCTCCAAGTTTGCTAACTCAAGTGCTTTTATACAGTATTGAATTAGTCTTAATTCTGTGTTCCATTAAACCGTTACGACGAGAATTATTATCCCAACATATTTTTAAAAGCGTGAGCAAAGTCGTGCCTGCTATGTCTTCGACTGAAAGAGAAGCTTTAGCTGCTGGAACAGTGAGTTGGGAAGGCGATCTCTTTAGTGGTGCTCCTAATTTTGATGTTTTACAGCGAGCGCCGGCGATTCGTCTATCTGAGGAAGAGTTAGCCTTTTTAGATGGCCCTGTGAATACGCTATGCGCGATGATCGATGATTGGGATATTACGCATGTGCGTACGGACTTGCCTCCAGAGGTGTGGCAGTTTATTAAAGATAACCGTTTTCTAGGGATGATTATTCCTAAACGTTACGGCGGCCTGGAATTCTCCGCCACAGCGCAAATGTCAGTTTTGGTGAAGGTGTATGGTCGTTCGGTTACCGCTGCTACTACCATTTCAGTACCTAATTCTTTAGGCCCAGGCGAATTACTACTTAAATATGGTACTGAAGCGCAAAAGGATTATTATCTTCCTCGCTTGGCGGATGGTCGAGAAATCCCGTGCTTTGCTTTGACCGGCCCTAACGCGGGTTCTGATGCCGCTTCCATTCCTGATATTGGTATTGTTTGTAAGCAACAATATCAAGGTAAGGAAGTTATAGGGATACGCTTAAATTGGGATAAACGTTATATTACGTTGTGCCCAGTGGCTACTGTCATTGGTTTAGCCTTTAGAATGTATGATCCTGAGAATTTATTAGGCAAAGGTGTTGATATTGGTATTAGTTGTGCCTTAATTCCAGCCGATACTCCTGGCGTGGTTAAAGGACGTCGTCATTTCCCACTGAATACTGGTTTTCTTAATGGCCCTACTCAAGGTAAGGATGTTT
>SCSO01000360.1 GCA_004297865.1 Legionella sp. | reverse complement strand
GCAATATTTCCATGAGCTGCTAAAATAAAAAAGAAGGCTTAACCCGTTGTGCTGAATTAAACACAGGTAACCCTATGAAGGAAAAGGATTTTAAAATTCTCATCATTGATGACAATGAGGCCATACATAAAGACTTTATCAAGACTTTATCTGTAATTGAGCACGATCATCTGTCTGATGTTGAGGAGCAGTTATTTGGTGAAGGTGTCAAAAAAATGACTACCCGCTTCCCAAATTTTCAAATCGATACTGCTCTACAAGGTGAGGAGGGCTTCAATGTCATTAAAAAAGCCTTTGAGGAAGGTAATCCTTATGCCTTAGCCTTTGTGGATATTCGCATGCCCCCGGGTTGGGATGGGGTCAAAACTATTAAACAAATTTGGAAAATTGACCCAGAAATTCAAGTCGTCATTTGTACTGCTTATTCTGATTATTCTTGGGAAGAAACGATTGAAGAATTAGGCGAAACAGAAAACTTACTCATTCTAAAAAAGCCGTTCGATAGCATTGCGGTGCGCCAATTGGCTTTTGCTTTAACTAAAAAATGGCAATTAATTCAGGAAAGACGTGATTACACACAGATGTTAGAGACGCATGTAGAAGAGCGAACAAGCTCTCTTCAAGAAATGGTCTCTGTTAGCAGAGGAACTTTAGAGTCTTCGGCTGATGGAATTCTTATCATGAATAACCTCGATAAGATTCTTGATTACAATATTCAATTGTTAGAAATGTTTAAAATTCCTCAAGAAATCATTACTCAAAAAAATGCGACTGCTGTATTGACCCATATCGCGCAACAACTTGAAGATCCCAAAGCCTTTTTATCTTTAGTGGCTGAAACGAATCAAAACATCAATTTAATTCAGATCAATAAATACACAATTAATGATAATTCCATTTTCGAATGTTACACCCAACCTTATTCTATTGAAAAAAAGGCAGCAGGGCGAGTTTGGAGTTTTCGTGATATCACCGAACGGGTTTCGCTTGAGAAAAAATTAGAATTTCAGGCCATGCACGATTCCCTAACGGGCTTACCCAATCGAGTCTTGATGATGGATAGGTTAAGTCAGATGATCACTAAAGCCAAAAGAGCGGGCAGCGTATTTGCGGTCATCTTTTTTGATCTAGATCGCTTTAAATTAATTAATGATAGTTTAGGACATGCAGCGGGTGATGAATTACTCAAACATGTAGCACAACGTTTATCTAACAATTTACGCAAATCCGATACTTTATCGCGATTGGGTGGGGATGAATTTGTCATTATTATTGATGAAGTAAAAAATGAATTTGATGTCGTTGTAGTCACCAATAATTTATTAAAATCTTTTCAAGAACCTTTCCAAATTTCTGGGCAATCTTTAACGGTATCATCCAGTGCGGGTATTAGTGTTTATCCACGTGATGGCGATAATATTGGAGAGTTGTTACGGAATGCCGATGCCGCCATGTATAAAGCGAAAAACTTAGGGAATAATCAATATCAATTTTATACTGCAGAAATTGGTGACCAAATGAGTCAACGGTTGGCTTTGGAAAATAATCTCCATGAAGCGATTGCCAAAAAACAATTTGAGATATTTTATCAACCGCAATACGATATTCACACTAAAAAAATTGCCTGCATTGAAGCCCATATTCGTTGGAATCATCCAACTCGAGGTATTTTACTTCCTATTCATTTTATCCCTACAGCAGAAGAGACGGGTTTAATTATCCCTATTGGTGATTGGATGTTACAAACAGCCTGCGAGCAAAACAAAAAATGGCAGGAGGCCGGACTTCCTCCGATGCGGGTGGCGGTTAATTTATGTTCTCGACAAATTCATCAGCCGGATTTGGCGGATAAAATTAAACGGATATTAGCTAAGACTGGTTTAAGCCCAGAATTTCTTGAATTAGAAATTACCGAAAATGTGCTCAGTAATTCTTTAGAATCTTCTATAGATGCGATAGAGGAGTTGAGTAAGATGGGGGTGCATATTACTTTG
>SCSO01000359.1 GCA_004297865.1 Legionella sp. | reverse complement strand
GCGCGTGGTTATTGCTATGGCTTTAGCTTGCAAGCCGGATATTTTGATTGCCGATGAACCAACTACCGCTTTGGATGTGACCATTCAAGCACAAATTTTGGCGTTATTAAAAAAATTACAAAGTACTCATCAAATGAGTTTGTTATTGATTACCCACGATTTGGGCGTGGTACGGGCTATGGCGGATCGTGTCTGTGTCATGTATGCAGGGCAAGTGGTGGAACAGGCTTCTGTTGCTGATTTTTTTAATCAGGTGCGTCATCCTTACGTACAACAATTACTGGCCTCCTTACCTTCTTTTGATAAACGTGAGGAAAAACTTTCGGTAATCAATGGGAGTGTTCCCACGCTAACGGCCTTGCCAAGCGGTTGTCGTTTTCATCCCCGTTGTGTGTATTGTTTCGAACCCTGCCCGACTATTGAGCCGCAATTGCAACATCTGGGAGATAGACTGGTTCGTTGTCATTTATATCCGACTTTAACGGAACTGCCTCCCTTAGAAAAAAAGAAATTAAATTGGAATGCTAGTAAAGACACAGCAGAAACCATTTTTACTGTGGAAAATTTATCGGTGGAATTTGTACAAAAAAAAGGATTTTTAAATCGTAAAGAAATTACTTTTAAAGCGGTGGATGGATTGAGTTTTCAACTACAACAAGGAAAAACTTTAGCCTTAGTGGGAGAATCAGGATGTGGCAAGACCACTGCGAGCAGAGCTATATTGCGCTTGTTACCTATTACAGGGGGTGAGATTCATTATCGTAATAAAGACGTGCTCAGTTTAAGTGGCCGTTCTTTGAGAAACTATAGAAAGAAAGTGCAAATTATTTTTCAAGATCCTTTTGCTTCTATGAATCCGCGTATGACCATTGCAGACATTATTTCAGAAGGTATGCACGCTCAAGGCCTGGCTAGTGCGCTGATTGCTAAGAAGCAAAAGCAATTATTAGAGCAAGTTAATTTGCCCAGCAAAAGTTTACATCGTTACCCGCATCAATTTTCCGGTGGTCAACGACAAAGAATTTGTATTGCTCGAGCTTTAGCAACAGAACCGGACATTTTGATTTGTGATGAACCGACTAGTGCTTTAGATGTCTCTGTACAAGCGCAAATTTTAAATTTGTTGAAAGAATTGCAACAAGATACAGGGATCTCTTATTTGTTTATTACTCATAACATGGGCGTGGTTTCTTATATTGCTGATGAGGTTTTGGTAATGAAAGATGGGGTGGCTGTGGAGATGGGCACTTGTGCAGAGATTTTGAAAAATCCGCAGCAGCCTTACACGCGGCAGTTGTTGAATGCGGTGTTGTGAGGGTTTGTAATATAGTTGAAGTAGGTTGGGTCGTGACCCAACAAAAAAAGTTTGAGCAAAGATAAAATGGTTATGTTGGGTCACGACCCAACCTACGACTTTTATTTTAAATTCTTGATGAAATGTATTACTTCATCCAATTTAACCAATTGTGTTTCGCCACTCACTCTCGATTTATACTCAACTGATCCTTGTTCTAAATTCCGATCACCAATGATCAAACGATGTGGAATACCAATCAAATCTTGATCTGCAAATAATACACCAGGACGTTCATTCCGATCATCAAGCAGCACATCCAGACCTTGCGCTTTAAATTCTTGATAGAGTTTTTCCGCCTGTTCTTTAACATTCGCAGATTTATGACCATTAATAGGAATAATGACTAAATCAAAAGGTGCTAGGGATTGAGGCCAAAGAATACCTTGCTCATCATGATGTTGTTCTATGGCAGCGGCGACTACTCGAGTGATTCCTAAACCATAACAACCCATCATCATGGTTTCTAATTGCCCTTGCTCATTAATCACGGCGGCATTCATCGCTTTGGCGTATTTATCACCCAATTGGAAAACATGGCCTACTTCAATCCCACGACAAGAGTTTAAGGTGCCTTTTCCATCAGGACTGGTGTCACCATTTTTTACATTACGTAAATCATAAGCTTCTTGATAGCGCGCATCTCTATCCCAAGCGGCATTTTTGAAGTGCTTATCGGCTTGATTAGCACCACAAACAAAAGATTCTAAAGCTAAAGCTTGATGATCCACAATCACGGGAATATTTAAATCCACTGGACCTAAGGAACCAACAGGTGTTTTGAGAGTTTTAAGTATAACTTCGTCACTAATGAATTGTAGTGGTGAAGCGACTAAAGGATGCTTGATTGCTTTCACTTCATTTAATTCATCGTCGCCACGTAAAACTAGAGCTACCAGGGGATGCTCTTTGCCTTGCACAATTAGAGTTTTCACGGTTTGGTCGCTGGGAACTTTAAGAAATTCACATACTTCTGCAATAGTCTTTTGTGCGGGAGTATCGACTATACTCATAGGTTCAGAAGTAGTTTTACTCACCTTATTGGGTCTTAAGCTAGTCGCTTGTTCAATATTGGCTGCATAGTCGCTGCCGTTGCTATAGAAAATTAAATCTTCACCAGAATCGGCTAGCACTTGGAATTCATGAGAGGCTGAACCTCCAATAGCCCCAGTATCTGCTTCTACGGCGCGATATTTCAATCCCAAACGATCAAAGATGCGGCAGTAGGCTTGATACATGTCTTTGTAAGTCGCTTGCAAACTTTCAAGATTTAAATGAAAGGAATACGCATCCTTCATAATGAATTCACGAGCGCGCATGACTCCAAATCGTGGACGAATTTCATCACGGAATTTAGTTTGGATTTGGTAAAAGTTAGCCGGAAGTTGTTTGTAAGATTGCAATTCATTGCGCATGATATCGGTGATTACTTCTTCGTGCGTTGGCC
>SCSO01000358.1 GCA_004297865.1 Legionella sp. | reverse complement strand
GTGATTCCCATCACTGCAAACGTACCAAAAGCAACCATAGATCCATCATTTTTCTTGGACTCTTCAATACCATGCTGAACAGTGGTAATAAATTTTATAAAGCTCATGACTGCAGCGATAAAAAGCAACAAACCTAAACCTTGTCGGACATAGTTCCCCGTGACCGTCATCATGCTTTTATTCCCATCACTGATGTCATCCGCATTGGATATTTTCGGAAACCAGCTATCGGCGAATAAAGCTGGTGCATAGTTTAAAGTAATGAACCCCATACTTATTTTTTGACCCCATTGCTTTAACACTGTTGTTAGATTGTTCATGATCAGTTCCCCTTAACGATTAAAATTAGAATGAATAAGCAAAGTCCCATGACGATGCGAATAAGACGTGAACCAAGAACAAGAAGAAATCCTTCCTGTTCTTTTTCTGTATCCCCCATAAAGTGATTGATGCACCAAATCACCCCGAGTACGACCATCATGATGGCGATAAAGCGAATACAACTGGAGTAAGTTCCGGCAGAGGTATCACCAGCCGCTTGTTTGAAGCTCGAAGCAAAAGTTTTAGCAATATCAATTTTGCTCATGATTATTTACCGATAAAATCAAGCGCTAAGGGCTTAATGGTTTTGGGCTCTATTGCGGGCTTGTTGATGTAGTCAATCAGCGCATTTCGAATAAGTACTAAGTCATTACGCAAACCAAAATGCGTTTTGCCATCAGCTCCTTCAAAAGCCTCTATATGTAATTGGATACGGGTATTAGGTTCAATTTCAGTTTGTGCTTCATCGAGTAAGGGCATGATGGCGTTGAGCTGGTTGATTACTCTAACCAAAGTTTGATTAAGTGCTTCTTCACTGGCGTTGGTTGTAGTGCTGAGCAGGCTAATTATTAAAACTAAAAATAATCGTTTCATTTTTTCTCCTTACAAATACTTCTTAAAGCGACTGGCAGTGATGGAAATCATCATGCTCAACAAGATACTGACCGGCACAAACATCAATGCCGGGGTAATGCTTACGGGAACAGCTAGCCATAAGGCTAATAACATCAACAAACCACGTTTGAAGTAGCGATTTAATTGATGAAAGACGTAGGATGATTCGCGACCTAAAGAGGCAGTGCGGATGGCACGTTGGTTTAAACCGTCAACTAGACCTGCGGTCATAGCCAATACAAATAAAGGAATACTTGCCAGGAGTATCATCAATTTAATGCACATCACATGGGCGGTTAAACTGATAAGTAATCCCACTTGTTTTGTGGTAATCAATAAGTCTTCACCAATGTGATCTAGTTCAGAGTTATTGTCTGGTAATACGGTGTTGAGTTCTCGTTTAATAACAGTCGACGCCTTTGATACTTTGCTAGTTATTTTTTCTGTGGGTAATGTCGTAGTCCATGCTTTAAATTGTTCAGCTATTGATGCATCACTAAACTCAGCAACCGCTGTACTTTGTTGTTCCGATAAGCCATAAACGGTTTGCCAGGCAGAATCAAAGCCTGATAAGCCCCAGATGCTCAATGCCCATCCCAAAAGAATTAACCATCCAATGAAAATTAGTAATAACACACTCATGATGGTTCTTTTAGATTGCTTTTGGGTTTGATTTTTTACTGCCATATCTCACCTTCATGAAAAATTAGTGGATAATGGCTTTCTTTAAAGAGTGCTAATAAATCATCAACATTGGCAGGTATCAATGGGGCGTTAGTTAACTCCTGAAGTGCCTTGAGGCTGGAGCTGCTTTCAATATTGGTTATAAAACCTAGTGCATTTTTTTCTTCTAGCTCTTTGGTGTGTTCTTTTAACCATTGGCGTGATAAAGCATCATCGCCAATGATGAAAATAGAATAAGTAAAATTAGTAAGCTCTATTTTATGTTTTGTTATTTTACCAAAGGTTGCTTTGCTCATTGCTGGCAATCTCGCATCGATTGTTGCCTCAAGAGCCATTGATTCCTCAGTTAGATGTTCTTGAGCCTCCTTGATATAACTATCCATATTTATGACTTCATATGCGTAGCAAGAGGTAATCATTAATAACGCTGCGATAATTACTAATTTCTTCATCTCAAAACCTCCCCAGATCAACAATGCTGGAGCTGCCATTCTTAGAAAGGAGCAATAAGGGTGTGGTTTTTTTCTTAAGGGATTGATAGTTTAAGTCCCCGTGATTGAGACTAATGCGGCCACTGTTTACTAGATATTGAGGAATTTGATTCTTGTTAGCCCATAGCTGAATGGATATATCGTCAGTTTCTAAGAACATGAGATTTAGACGAGTATCAGGTGTATTTTCAATTGCTTCGGTCAGAGTCAACAAAATGGTTTTAACGGCATCATCTGATTTTATGAACAGATAGAGTATCTCTCCCTGATTTAATTGAACTGGCTTATGTGCATACGGCGAAAATGGTGAAGGATCAAAATCACCAACCACCGGCACATTTGCGAAGAGCTTGTTATAGGCTTTATAGAAAGCATTATTCCAGGCGATATTTTTGGAAACTTTTTGAGCTTCCTGAACGGCCGCTAATTCTGCGAAATGATTCCGTTCCGCTTCATTTCTAGCATTAAGTCCGAGGATATCTAGTGGTGTTTGTCTTAACCCTCGATAGTATATCTTGCTGCGATTTTGCATAAGAAAGACATAACGCTTTTCTTCATCAAGAGTTAAATTCCACACTTTAGCTTCATGGAGTTCCTTTTCATTTAGCTTAATTTTATTAATATCTTGTTCTAAGGTCAGATCATCTTCATTCACCGCTAATCCAGCGCGAGCTAAAGTTTGATCCTGGATACCTTGATTATTTAAAGTTTGAGTATTTATTCCTGGAATGTTCAGCTCAGCAAATGCTAGTTGAGTTGAAATCAGGGAGATTGTTAATACAGAATACTTAAGCATGTTGTTCACCTTCATCAGATTCTAAGGTCACCACAACATGTGCTTTTTCGTTGTTTTCTAACTCTATTCGCTGTTTGCTGAAATCAATTTGTAATACAGTCCAACCAACTAGTATCTCACCCTTTTCTAAGGGGAACGTTTTATAATCATAAACAACGCTGGCTACATTGACTTGCTGAATACTGTCTATGCTCAGAACTTTAAAAGGGAGAGACGTTGCTGGTAGGTACTTAATTGGATTCTGTTTTTTGTCTAGAGTGTTAATTCCTTGGTGAATAGCATCTAGTTTTTGACTTAACTCGTTTCGATTGTCATTCAATAATTGATTAAGTTGGTTTTCGTCTTTCGTCTTGATTTGCTCAATTAATGCGGCCAACTTATTAAAATCTTGTTTGATAGAGCTCAAGTCCACGCGCTCACCTGGTTTTTTAACTTCTTCTCTAATTGTTATGAGCTGGGTTTGAATATCAGTAAGTCGATTGCTGATTGCCTCCGCATTATGTGTAAGTTCATTTGGATGGACTTTAATAGCAATAACGCCAGCAACAAGACCCAAATTCAGTGCGGCAATTGCGAACCATTTAAAGTGTGCGTTGTTAAAAGCAATCATGCTTTGCTCCTTAATGATGATTTAACAGGCAGTTGATAAGCTGGTTTTAATTTGACATTCACTTCTCGTTTTAAAGGATCTTCGACAAGCATAAATATTTTTTGACCCGCTAAAATTTCTACGCCTTCTCTGACTGTTAATGGCCCAAGATTCCTATGGATTTGCGGTAAAGAACTATGCATAACAAGCTGCAGACTTTCTGATTGTTTATTCTGTGGAACTAAGGTGTACCCGGAATAATGCAGCCACCATTCAATGGCTTGGCCAACTGTTTTAACCTCTTGCGGAAAATGGATTTGCTGTACTGCTAACAAGGGATTAATTTGAGCAGCTAAAGGTTTGTTTATTACCGTGGCGTAGCGATTAATTTGAGTAACATTCGCTGTATGACCCGTTAAAGTCATCAGACTAAGTGATGTGATAAATAACAATTTAGACATAACAAACTCCTGCCGGGCTTTGAGCCCGGATTAAATGGTTAATTGGAATCACTATCAATTTCCGTTTTTGCTTCGTCTTTTTCGCTAAGTCTTTTTCTGATATAAATTTCCTTGCGATCGACATCAACATGAGATGGGGCCTTGATCCCCACGGC
>SCSO01000494.1 GCA_004297865.1 Legionella sp. | reverse complement strand
AAAAAATTTAGTGCCGAAAGGCGTCAACATTCCCTCGGGATTCATCGTGACCGCGTCCGCTTATCGGTATTTTTTGAAAGCTACCAAGCTAGACATTTTCATCAAAGACGCACTTGCTGGTTTAAACACTGCCAATCTCAAAGATTTGTCTCGGCGCGGCAAAATCGTCCGCGAAGCGATCGTCAAACAAGAATTGCCGGCTGATTTAAAAGAGCAGATTCGTCTTGCTTACGCCGAAATGGAAAAACGCTACGGAGCCGACATAGATACGGCGGTGCGCTCAAGTGCTACGGCCGAAGATTTGCCCGGCGCTAGTTTTGCCGGCGAGCACGATACTTATCTCGGCATTCGCGGCGCCGAAAATGTCATCTTGGCCGTGAAATCGGCCATGGCTTCTTTGTTTACCGACCGCGCCATTTCGTACCGCGTTGATAAAGGATTCGATCATTTTCAGGTGGCATTGTCCGTGGGCATTGAGCGCATGGTGCGGTCGGACAAGGGCTGTTCGGGTGTGATGTTTACTCTTGATACCGAATCGGGTTTCAAAGACACGGTTATTATCAACGGCTCGTGGGGCTTGGGCGAAATGATTGTTCAAGGCGAAGTGACACCTGACGAATTTATTGTCGCTAAAAAAACTCTGCGCACCGCCTCAAATCCGATTATTTTCAAAAAACTCGGCGGCAAAATGAAGAAAATGATTTACGGTGCCGGCGGACAAAAAAAAGTTAAACCGACGAAAGTTGTGGCTACTAGCGCCAAAGAGCGTGATAGTTTCGTTTTGACTGATGCCGAGATAAAAACGCTGGCCGAGTGGGGCGTGAAAATAGAGGAGCATTACACGGCACGCAATAAAAAATGGACGCCGATGGACACCGAGTGGGCGAAAGACGGCCTCACCGGCGAGCTTTTCATTGTGCAGGCTCGACCGGAAACTATCCACGCCGAGCGGGATTTTTCTAAGATTCGCGAGTATGTGCTCAAAGAGCAAGGAAAACTTATCGTCAAAGGCGCGTCGGTGGGTAGCAAGATTGCCGTCGGCCAAGCAAGAGTCATTTTGAGCGCAAAAAATATCGGCCAATTTAAAAAGGGCGAAGTTTTGGTGACCGACATGACCGATCCCGATTGGGAGCCGATTATGAAAATCGCTTCGGCTATCGTGACGGACAAGGGCGGCCGCACTTCTCACGCGGCGATTGTTTCGCGTGAGCTCGGCATACCGGCCATCGTCGGTTCTGAGTCGGCGACTAGAAAAATTAAAACGGGGCAGATGATCACCGTAGATACGAGTGGCGCCGAGGGGTTGGTTTTTGATGGCGGTTTGAAATTTGAAGTGATTGAGCACAATATCAAAACTATTCCTAGGCCGAAGACGAAAATTATGATGAACATCGCCACGCCCGACACCGCTTTTGAAAAATCTTTTTTGCCGAATAGCGGCGTCGGCTTGGCGCGCGAGGAATTCATCATCGCTTCAAGCATCGGCATTCATCCTTTGGCGCTCATCAATTACAAAAAAATGTCGGCCGGCCTAAAGAAAAAAATTGA
>SCSO01000357.1 GCA_004297865.1 Legionella sp. | reverse complement strand
ACATGAATGGCATCTGGTTCTCCCCAGATGGTTCCATACCCGATCTTGTTTTTGAGAATGTGGCAAATTTAGTTAGAAATATAAAAAATTCTGATTACGCCAATCACTACAAGGTTATTTTATGGGCCGACACTTCTAAGATAGGTGAAGCACAACGAACTATCATTGAGCAACAATTTAAAAAATACGATTTGAATGCGGCTGACATAGAGATCAAAAACTATCGAACTGTGAATGTTCCTCTTGAGGACACGGAATCCATAAGAGTCAATGGATGGGTCGATGAATTTGTGCAAGCCGGTAATCAAAATAATAAGCTGCCCTATGTCATGGCTTCCGATATGTTTCGTATGTACCTTTTAATGAAAGAATATCCAAAAGCTAATAACGCGGTGGGCTGTTATTTTGATTGTAACGATGTTTGTTTATTGCAAATCCCTAATCCCAGCAAACTACGTGAATATGGGGTGCTATTTAATATTGTAAAATTTCATTTTGATCCCTCATTGACTAATTTACCCGATAAACAATCAAAAGATACCTTAGTTAATAATGATTTAATCATTGTCGGCGGAAAAAATAGAGAATTATGTGATCGATTATTTAGCACTTACTATCAAAATTTAGCTGCGGTAGATGCTCGAATGAATGGGTTTTGCAAAAGCTACTTGGACACCAGAAATTCTGTGCAACGTATAGATTCAGCTACTACACAAGCGATGGTATTTGGATGCACACATACTATGACAATTCTCGCTTGTGTGGTCATCGATAGTTTGGCCTACTATTATCTAGTCGATAGTGCCAGTGGAAGCCTCAACTTAACTGAGATCGATGGTGTTTCCTCCATCTCCGCAAAAAAAATTAAAATCGAATTACTGCATGACCGAGGTCGTACATGGGGTCAGCCTGCGACCGACGTATCAAGTGTACCTCAGGATTTATCTAAATCAATGAAGTGGCAAGAGTTATTTAGACAAAAAAGGGGGAATCTTTTGTCGTGTTTACAACAGCAAACACAGCAGCTGAACTTAGTTCATCAATATATTCAACAACATCCTGATCAGCAGAAAGTGGTGATGTCTTGTTTTAAAAGGTTTCAAAATAATCCACAACAATTTATGGATACTTTATCAAAAGCTGAAGCTTCGGAAACCCTGCTTGAAACAGCGATTAAAGTAAAAAATACTGAACTGATTTTGTACTTAGTGGATAGGCTAGAAGTACCTGTGGATTTCCAAGGCAAAGATGGCTTTTACCCTCTGCATTTAGGGATTATGCAAGATTTAGATGTAAAAATACTAAAATTCTTACTTCCAGATCATCCTATTTTCATGAAACCTGTGTTAAACAGTCAAGAACTTGGTATCCCATCCCCTTTAGAGTTAGCAAAAAAACGAGAGAATCCTGCTGCTGTTGCGCTGGTTCTAGAGGGACAAAAGCAGTTGGATGACTATATGAAAACTCAGCCAGCAGAAAAAAATACTGCGCAAACGACAAGCAATACTCAAGATTTTAAAAAAGCTTTAGCTGAGACTAAAGCTAATGATCCTGCAAAAGTAGACAGTGTAGACAAAACACAAACACCTGGTTCCACAAACTGAATTGCTTGGAATGATTACATGACTTTCAAACACGATTGGGAAAAAGCAGAAGAGCAATTATCATTGCCAGAGTCAACGATTTCATCAATGCTAAAGTTAGCCTTTCCTAATAAGAAACTTGCTGCTTATTCGATCATTGCTGGAGGATGCGCTAATTTAAATGTCCAAATTATTGTGGAAAATGAAAATTCACCCCTAATTTTACGAGTGTATCTTCGTGATAAAGACGCGGC
>SCSO01000356.1 GCA_004297865.1 Legionella sp. | reverse complement strand
CCATGGGTCAATATCTACCAACTCCGCAAATTCTAGGGCGACTTGATTAAAGAACTCAAAATGACTCGATTTTAATCGCGTAGCCCAACCCAATTTGGCAGTAGGACGTATTTTTTGGCTGATGTTTTCTAAAATTTCTGGAACACCGGACGATAAATCATTATTCAACATTAAAAAACAAGGAGTGAAATCTTTTAACCCTACAGTATCGCCGTTTCTTTGCAAGGGCTCAAATAATAAGACCTCGCCATTATCCAATACGACTTCGGAAGGCTCTTTAATTTCTGGATCTAAACTGCCAATACGGACGTTAAAACCCGCTTTACTAAAAATAGCGCACAACACGCTTAAGCTTTGCAGATAAAATTTATTGCGCGTATGACTCTCAGGTAATATTAATATTTTGGTGCAGTCAGGAATATATTTCACTAAAACGGATTGGGCAGCTTGAATGCATAAAGGCAAAAATTCAGGATTTAAATTATTAAAACCTGCAGGAAATAAATTAGTATCCACTGGAGCGATTTTAAATCCTGCGTGCCGCAAATCCACCGACGACGTCAATGATGGAGGGGTTTCCCGCCAGCGTTGTCTAAACCAAGCTTCGATCTCAGTCACACTTTGTAAAATGATTTTTTCTACATGATGTAAAGGACCGGAATGGACAGTTGTTAAATGAGGCACCGGGACTTCTGTAGCGTTCATGCATGCTCCCTATGTTTTTTATTTGCGATGTTACCGAGGTTAAGGAGAAATTAAAAGTATGCATGAGGTATTTTATAGTCAACCCTAAGCAAAAATGGCATACTCCCTTTCCCCAAAATGTATAAACCTAAATTATGTATCACTTAAAAACCATTAAAGCGCTTTGCCTACTAATACTCCTAGGTTTCATTTGGGGCTCAGGTTACACCCTAGCTAAATATGCTATGACTAATGGGGTTCCACCCCTCGGTTATTCTTTTTGGCAAGCATTAGGTCCTGCATTACTTTTAAGCGTAGGTTCGCTATTGACTAGTCCCAAACATTTAATCAACCTACAACATTGGCCCTACTTTTTTGTATGCGGTCTCGTAGGCATAGCCATACCTAATACCAACATGTACTTCATTGCAAGTCATATCCCCGCAGGCTTATTAGCCGTATTGGTTAATACCGTTCCTTTAATTGTATATCCTTTAGCTTTATTAACTCGGCAAGAAAAACCTGACTTGTGGCGGCTTTTTGCTCTTATTCTTGGAATGTTAGGAATATTGTTAATTATCGGAATTAATCTCCATGGGGTGTTTTCCAGTTGGACTATTTTAGCTTTAATCAGCCCTTTTTGCTTCGCTCTTTGTTCTTTATACATAGGCGCTAAACAACCCAACTCCATTAATTCTTTACAAGCAGCAACGGGGATGTTGTTGGCGGCCTCTTTGTTATTAATGCCCTTAGTTTTTAGTCAACATGCTTTTTATTCTTTACTCGGCCCTTTCACTCTGGTTAAACAAGTGATCGTTTTAGAAATCATTTTATCCACCTTAGGCTATTTGATTTTCTTTCATCTGATTCGTATAGCTGGCCCGGTATTTTATAGCTTGACCGGAGGGGTAGTCGCATTAACCGGCTTATTCTGGGGATATTTAATTTTTGCGGAACGCCCTAGTTTACAACAAGGAATCGCAGCAACTTTAGTCATTAGTGCAATTTTTATGCTATCATGGCGACAATCGCAACAACGTATGGAGACTCATTGATGTTAAACGAATTAGCAAAACATTTAGGACCACAGCTAGAAAATTTCACTTATTTATTTATGGTGATAAACGCCCTTCTCCATTTTATTTTTGCAGGAGCGGTGGCTCGTGATGCGGGGAATATTTATCGAGTAGGACAAAAAACCGTCTTAGTCTCTGCTTACACCTGGGCTTTCGCTACTTTAATAGGTGGGGTAATTACAGCCACTATTTATTGGTTTATTCATCATTCAACCTTAACTAGACCAGCTACGAGAGATTTACTATGACCCAAACGCTGAAAACCATTGATGTGCATACTTTAAAAAAGCAAATGGATATTCAACCTGATTTATGTTTAATTGACGTTCGTGAAATGGAAGAATGGGAAGCTCAACGCATTCCGGGTGCATCTCTTATTCCAAAAGATCAAATTATCGTCAAAATTGCGACACAAGTTAGCGATAAAAACCAACCGATTTATTTGCATTGTCGCAGTGGAGCACGATCGCTTTATGCTGCTCAAAGCTTAATTGAGCAAGGCTATCAGGAAGTGTATTCCGTGGATGGCGGAATTTTAGAGTGGGCCATGCAAGGTTATCCGGTAGAATAAAGGAAAAGGAAGTAGAACAGTAACCTGGATTCGAGACAGAGACGTAGCCTGTATTAGACGAAGTAGTAATACAGGCTACATTTAATCCTCCCATTCGCAAACTTCTTGATTTTTTTAGTAATTTCCTGTATTTTACACACATTGTCCAAATATAGATCCATAATGAAAAAATTAACCTATACAATCCTTTTTTTAGGCACCCTGTTATCCACTAACACCTTCGCGCAACCACAATTAGTAGTCCAACTTATAGTTGACCAACTACGCGGGGATTTAATCCAAAAGCATCAAAGCCAATTTGGACCAGATGGCTTTAATTATTTGCTTAATCACGGATTAGATTTCCACAATGCCCACCACTCCCATGCCAACACCACCACCTGCGCTGGACACACAAGTATTGCTACCGGCAGCTACCCCTCCCTACACGGGATCATGGACAATGATTGGTATGATCGCAAAACCCGTAAGCTCATGTATTGTGTGGAAGACTTAAATTCGCAAATTTTACCTACTAATCACACCAAAGTGATCACTCCCGGACGCTCACCACTGACTATCAAGCAATCGACTCTCAGTGATGAACTTGTTCTAGCAAAAAAAGGACGCGCTTTTTCAGTGTCCTTTAAAGACCGCGGTGCGATTACCCTAGCAGGACACGCAGGCAAAGCCTTTTGGTTTGATAAGAAAAATGGTGGCTTTGTAACTAGCCAATTTTATTATAAAGCCTATCCCCAATGGGTCATCGATTGGAATAAGCAATACCAAGCCGTAGCATTTGATTGGAATCTAAAGCGTGATCGCTCTACTTACCAAAACATTCACAACAAACCTTTCCATCATGATTATCAAACTTATGGCCAAACTTTCCCTCATCATGCGGTAAACCCACCCTCTGAAGACTATTTCACAGCTCTTTCAAGAACCCCCCTAGGTGATCAACTGGCTGAGTCCTTTGTTGAGCAGCTATTGAAAAGTGAGAAATTAGGCCAATCTAAACAAAGGACCGATTACCTAAGTGTGAGCTTTTCGACCGTAGATGCCATAGGGCATCAATTTGGTCCTAATAGCTTAGAAGCCGAGGAAAATTTATTAGAATTGGATGAAACCTTAGCGAAACTATTAAAAACCATCGATAAGGAAGTGGGTTTAAAAAATACTCTCATCGTATTGACCGCGGATCATGGAGTAAGTGATGGGCCTTCTTATTTGCGCGAACATCATATAGCTGAAATAAAACCTGTACCTATTGAACGAACCAGCGCAGTTATTCACAAGCTCTTAGCCAAAAAATTCAATTTACCCAAAGAAACTTTGATGTCTCTCAATCCACCGTTTATTTATTTGGACCAAGAGATAATCAAGGAGCATAACCTAACGCAAGCGAATGTAAGTCGTTTTCTAGCAGATGCTCTCACCTCGCAACCCGGTATTTTTAAAGCTTATGCCTTACCCATTACCTATATAGAAAAAGATTGGTTGTCTGCAAAGGTAGATCGCATGTCCTATCCTTATCGTGCCGGAGATATATACATCGTACAACCTCCATACCAATCCTATGGAGCAAAAAATGAGAATCGAGTTGCCCATGGAAGTCCTTGGCAATATGACAGTTATGTCCCTTTACTGTTTGTTCATCCTGATTTTAAACCACAATTAATTAACAGACCGGTATTCATCGTTGATATAGCCATTACTTTAGCTAATCTCTTGAATATTAAGGCACCTTCTGGGGCCGTAGGAGAACCTTTAATGGAAGTATTGGATGCTTATCAGCAACTGGGCAAGGAAAAACCTAGAAAAGGATTTGAATTTGTCGCAAAATAGCTTTACTATTTGCACAAAAATTTTAATGATATTTTCATGAATAAACAGACAATTATTATCGGTATTTCAGGACCATCCGCATCAGGAAAAAGCCTTTTGGCGAATACTATTGTCAATGAATTGGGCTCAGATCAAGTGGTAGTGATTTCTGAAGATGCTTATTACAAAGATAATGGGCATTTACCTTTTGCTGAGCGAGAAAAAATTAATTACGATCATCCAGAGTCATTTGATCATTCTCTGCTATGTGATCATTTACAGCAATTGCGTGCTGGTCAATCAGTAGAAATTCCTATTTATTCCCACTCTAAGCATCAGCGTTTACCAGAAACCCGAACCATTGGGCAACACGCGATTATTGTTTTAGAAGGTATTTTGTTGTTTAGCGACAAAGCATT
>SCSO01000355.1 GCA_004297865.1 Legionella sp. | reverse complement strand
ATCAAGTATAAAATCAGGGATGATTTTATCCTGGCTTTGTGCTGTAGTCACAACCTCATTGCCTTGGTTTTTTAGAAGCTCAACCACTGACTGGCCAATTGCGCTACTTGCTGCAATAACTAAATATCGAGCCATAAATTCATACACCTTAATGCAAGAAAAGCCTACTATGAAGGATAGTATTCTTAACTTCAACTATTTCTAATCCAGTTATTTATACTTGGGAAAAAATAGCGGTGTTACTTTCTGGTAATCTAAATAGGACTGCCCTCTCGATTTAATCGATTCATCCTCAGTTATGGGAATGGTCAGATAAATCATCATCAAGTACAAAGCTATTGGGGAGAGTAGCGCAAGATATCCTAGTGGTGAAGACAGAGCAAAAAGCGCAAACGAACACCATATAAGCCACTCAAAAAAAAGATTAGGATGTCGACTAAGTTTCCATAGCTTATGATTGCACACTGCTCCTGGATGTTCCTTTTTAAAATGTTGCAATTGATTATCTGCAACTATTTCCAGAGTGAATGAAATGATAAATAGCGCGACAGCGAACCATTCAAGGTAATTAAGCGTATTTGAAGGATTTAAAGCGGTAAAATACCAACATAATGAAATAATAAAAATTAAAACGCCCTGGAATTGAAAGTTAATAAAAAATCCCACATGTTTATTTATATTCCATTTTTGGCTAATCACTAGGTAACGTTTATCCACATGTTTTAGCCTTACTCGATTCCACCATAGATAAACAGCCAACCGAATGCCCCATGTAAGAAGCAGGAGACTGAGTAATGCGGTGCGAAGAGAGAAACTCTGTTGGCTCATATAAATGAGCCCACAAAGTGTAAGTCCTAAAGACCATGCGACATCCACAACCCCAGGATTATTGGTATAGCGGTACCAAAGCCAAGTAAGAGACATATAACCTACAATAACCAATAGAACAGTTAAAATGATCATCTAAATCCTTTTCTAATGAGTTGCACAACAGTTCTATTCATCTTGTAGAATGTGATGATACAGGTCAAGCATTTTTCTTTCTCACTTTAGGATAAGAAAAGAAACAAGTTTATTTACTTAGCTTTCCGTTTTAGAGGCCCTTCATCGTGTTAGTTTTCGCTTGGTTAAACTCTATGACTTCGCGAATTTTTGGATTTCCGACACCGAAATCATAGTGCTGACTGGAAAACATACCTGATTCCATTAAGCATTCACATTGCATAGATACAATCGAGTCGTCTGTAGAAAGATTGGAAATAAGCAACAAAGCCTTTTTCTGTAAGGATTCAATAAAATGAATCTTACTATTAGGATAATTAACTACCGATGCAAAAAATGAGGATATAGGGTTTCTATGATAAGAAATATACCCTCTATTAATATGTAATTGATAAAATGCAATCAACTCATCAACCTTAGTTATAGCGCTTAATTGATTTTGCAAAGCAGCACTAAAGTACTCTTTTTCACTTTTTGTATAGCAGTGACTATAATCTGGAAATAGCTCCTCGGTAACGTAAAGTAGTAATGCCTTGGCCTCTTGCAAGTCACTTAATGAGATATATGTCACAGGGTGAGAATACTCGGAAACTTGCTGAATGGCGGTATCGAGCGCTGTATATGACCTTTTAACTAAATCAATGGAATTCCATCTCGCCAATATCATTCTCATGGCAGCAGGATCTTTGCAAGTCGCAGCAATAGCTAATGGAGTCCAATCGTTGATTAGAAGTGAGTCTCCGAGATCGTAGGCGTGATTTTCATGGCCATTATCAAAATAATCGAACTCTTTTTCATAAGTCATAAAGTTCAGCAGTTTTTTTAACTCGTCATATTTTTTAGTTTTTATTGTATCAGTAAAATGCATCATCAATTGTGTCATTTCAATTCTCCAAAGTTCTATTCAAGGTGAATTGTATATTGATTAATCATTTTGATAAAATCTATTGTTTTTATTGTAACGATAGATTTTTCTTATAGATAAACGCTGCCCCCCTGCTACCCCAGTATAGCTTTCCAGACCCTCCCTGAATAAACTTACGGGGATCAAGCCTCGCTTTTTTGCTATTTAGAAATTTAGAAGCAAATAGCAAGGCTTGACCCTCTAGATCATGCTCTAGATCCTCTAAATCTCGAGCATTAATTTTATCGTTATGCCGTTGAATATTAGTCGGTAAAATTAACAACTAGTAATTTGATAACAATTAAGGAAATGAACGTGATATCAGTAGATTTTATAATTCGAAAATTATTAGAAGGCGGTCAAGAAGAACCCATAAAGAATTGG
>SCSO01000354.1 GCA_004297865.1 Legionella sp. | reverse complement strand
ATGCATACCCAGACCCCTATCGAATCTATTTTATCAGTGATAAAACTAGCCTGTATCAATGATGTGCATGAGGCCATTATGCTTCTCAAAGAAATTTGTGGTGGTAAAAGCTATTTTAAAAATCATATTAGTTCTAAATTTCTTGCTGATCATGAAGCCATAAATAATTTGGGGGGAACGCGAGAATTAATGAAACAAACCCTCTATCAAGAATTACAGAGCAAGAAGACCAGGAGTTTATATGTCTAGATATTTTCAAGAGATGACCACGAATAACCTGTATGGAATTGATGTGGAACGCTATTGTAATGACAGGACATTTTCTTCTTCGGGTAAGATTTTTTCCGATTTCTGTTCTACTAACTATCTGGGTATCGATTATCGAGAAGAATTATTTACCGCGTCTGCTGATTTCCTGCGGCAATGGGGTTCATTAACCCAGTGGGCTCGATTGGAGGCTGATTGCAATATATTCAAACAATTGGAGTCAATGATTGGGGAAATGTTGGGGTACTCCAAGGTCTTGCTCAGTCATACCATCTCTAATAGCTGTACCAGCAATATCCCAACCATTGTTGGACGCAATGCGCTGATGATCTGCGATACCTATTTACACCCAGTAGTAAAAACAGGATGTAAATTGGCTTCATTAAAAAATTCCCAGATAGTTAAATTTGATGTGGATAATTTAAATCATCTTGAAAGCATTCTAAAAGAAAATGAATCCATTGAGCGAAAATTTATTTTTGTCGATGGCGTGCATAGCTTAGGTCGATATATTGCTCCTATAACTGAGCTGCAATATTTGTGTCAAAAATACAATAGTTGGTTATTTGTTGATGATGCTCATGGTTTTGGAATTTTGGGAGAAAATCCGTCTTCGAGCAATCCATGGGGATTAGGCGGCGGCGGGGTGATTAAATTTGCAGGGGGCAACTCACATCGCACGTTCTATACTTCAAGTTTTGGCAAAGCTTTTTGTACTCATACTGCATTTACGGCTATTCCTGATGAATATGAAAATAATATTTCAATTGATGCAGATCATTACGTCTATTCCGCGCCAATAAGCCCTTCGCTGGTAGGAATGGTGCATGCGGCTTTAAAAATCAATGCTCAAACTGGGGATGCCATTCGACAAGATTTACATGCAAAAATTCGCCATTTTGTCGAAGGTTTAGCGCAATTAAATATCCCTTATTATAGTGTCAATAATCACCCAGCAATCCATGTCATTTGTGGAAAAATCGAAAATGTTTATCGCTGGAATACTATCTTATTAGGGCATGGGGTTTTTGCTGGAATTCGCGTGTTCCCGCTAACACCTAAAAATGAAAGTGGATTTCGATTTGCTATCACGGCCACCAATACTTATGAACAACTAGACAATGCCCTGAAAGCTCTCTCACTCTGTTGTAGCGAACAATTTTAATTAGCCGAGGGTTTGTAATGATGGAGCTAAATGCAATTAGAGACAGCTTCTTATGGGAGATTTTTGTTGGCCATCATTATGCATTACTTGGATTATTTTATAGTGAAGTAAAAGTTGAAAGTAATTCCCTCTCTGTAGGGTCTAATGTAGAAAATGATACCAATTGGCAGTACTTCGGCTATACAAGCCCATACCACGATGAACTTATAAAAAATCAGAATATCTACACGAATCAAGAAATAGATTTTAAAAATTACAATTTAGTGTACACCGACGTTTGGCTAGCCAATGAATTGATTGCGGTTAATTCTAAAATAAATGCACCTGGCCTGGAGGTTTTGCAGGTTAAAGATGCACAGGGTATGGAGTTATTTGCTGATGTTTTTTTAGAGGCCTATTCCTTGCAAACGGACCCTTACGGCAATTTAAATCCTTCTTATAAATCATGCATGATCAAAAGTTTTTTGTCTAAGAGTTCAAAAGTTAAATTTTATTATGTCTTACATCAGGGCACTCCCTGTGCCACCTTTGCTTTATCTTTTATTGCCAATTATTGCTACTCCTATTGCTTAGGAGTGATACCCAAATATAGGGGGCAGGGGATAAGCCACTTTATTCATCAGTATCGCAATCATGAAGCGGCTAAAAATAAATGCAAGTTTAATATCTTACAAACCATCAGCACCAGTTACGTAGAAGGGATAGCAAAGAATAATGGCTTTGCTCCGATAGGAACTTTTAGTTTGTTTGCAAGTACGGCATCCGCCTAGTTTCACGCGGAAGTCGATAAAAATAGTACATAATCGCTAATATCACTGAATACACTATAGCCATAGGCAAGAGAGTATTATCAGGCAAGACAGAAATGATAAGGCCGGCAACAGTTCCTCCAAGAAACATCACACATCCAAACACAGCGGCTGCTTTTCCAGCACTATCAGGGAAAGCCTGCATGGCTTTTGCCGCATTACTTGGAAAAATAAATGAAATACCGATTTGCAGAATGAACATCGGAATAAGAAAGAGTTGGATGCTTAGTTTTAAAAAAAGTAATGAAGCAAAAATTAAGAGTATAGCAATAAATACTAAGAAAAAGCCGTAACCTATTATTGTGTGAGGTGTTAGGGATTTGATTAATATTCGATTGATGATAGAACCTAGAAAAAAAGAAATGGAAACCATGAAAATGGACCAGCCAAATTGGATTGTAGATAACCCCAGATGTTGTTGGATAATAACCGGTGCAGATACTTCAAAGGCAATCAACATCATGGTGGCGCCCATACAGCAGACTAAGGATGGGTAAAAACTTTGGTGCACTATGATATTAGAATACTGTTTCATAATGGCGAATAACTTGAGTTCCTTTTCTTTTTTAGAATGACTTTCACGAAAAAACAGACATAAAATAAACGCGAAACATGAAATAGCAGCAAGAAATAAAAAATTATATCGCCAGCCCCAATAGTATTGAATATAACTACCCATTAATGGTGCTGAAATGGGGACGAAGGACCAAACTATCGTTTGGTAACTGGAAATTTTCTCCAGCTCATAACCCGAATAAAGATCGCGCATAATCGCTCTGGGGATCACACTACAGGCCCCAGCACCCACACCCTGCAGAGCGCGTGCAATCATAAGAACGGTGATTGAGTTTGTCTTGGAAGAAACTAAGGCCATTAAAAAATAGAGAAACACCCCGATAAGTAAAAACGGCTTTCTACCATAATAATCTGACAAGGGACCATAGATAATTTGCGACAATGCAAACCCTACTAAGAAGATGCTATAGGTCATTTGTACATAGGCCACATCAACTCGTAAGTAATTAGAAATGGCTGGAAACGAAGGCAAATAGATATCGGTTCCCAGTTGTGCAAAAGTCATTAAAAGAAGAATTAAAAAGATAATATTTCTTTGTTTCGCTAGAGGAAGTGCTGCCAAAACAGG
>SCSO01000545.1 GCA_004297865.1 Legionella sp. | reverse complement strand
CCCTTCGGGGCGCGCTAAAGCGCGTCCAAAATGCGCAGCCGCACTTCGTGCTTTTCGCTGCTCATTTTGTCGAACCTCTTTCGGTTCGAACCCTTCCGGGTGATGAACTCTTTTATTTCACAGGATTTGGCTTCGGGAAGATCTTTGTGCGGAGACTAATATGGCGCGCCCGGAAGGATTCGAACCTCCGACCCTTTGGTTCGTAGCCAAATACTCTATCCAACTGAGCTACGGGCGCATTTTCTTTGATTGGCGGAGAGAGAGGGATTCGAACCCTCGATGGGATTACTCCCATACTGCCTTAGCAGGGCAGCGCCTTCGACCACTCGGCCATCTCTCCAATCAATGGTTGCGGAGTATATCAGGTATTTATTCTGCGTCAATAAGTTAAAAAGAATTTTCCTTAAAAATCCATGGTCGTTTCTTGTTATTGATCAAGCTCTAAATGGTTTATACTTATAATGAACAGTTTAATTTAAGCGTTAACCATTCCAATAAAAACCTTCCTTAAAATTTACTGGTTTTCGGGTATTCTGGTTGTCAACTTCACCTGAATACTGCTAATCTTTCATTCTATTATTTTTAGTAATAACAGTCATGTAGACTGATACAAGGAGGACCAATGAAACAGCAGTCGAATTTGAATGGTCGAGACGTTTATGTGGTGGATGGTAGTCGCACCCCGTTTCTTAAGGCCAAAGGAGTTGGACCCTTTACTGGATCTGACTTAGCAGTTGCTGCAGGAATGCCCTTGCTAAACCGACAACCTTTTTCACCTTCTGAGCTCGATGAGGTTATTATTGGTAGTGCTATGCCTGGCCCAGATGAGGCTAATATTGCCCGTGTGGTGGCTTTGCGTTTGGGTTGTGGGGATAAAGTACCTGCTTTTACGGTTATGCGTAATTGTGCCTCTGGAATGCAAGCTATTGATAATGCAGCGCTACAAATTGCTAGCGGTCGTAGTAATTTAGTCTTGGCTGGTGGCACCGATGCCAT
>SCSO01000353.1 GCA_004297865.1 Legionella sp. | reverse complement strand
CATCCCAAAGAACACTTCAAACAAACAATCCTCCATCATTTTGCAAAACAATTTACCGTATGGAATTTAAATCCTGATTTGCTTAAGGAGTTTAATGAGGAAGAATTAGAAGAACTCATTACCGCTATGGAGATTTTAGCTACTCCTGCCTACGATACTCGTGAAAATTGGAAATTAATTCTGGAGAATAGTTACAAAGGAAAAATGTTGCGTTTGTTTCTTCCCTCAAGAGAAAGCATCGGCCTCATTGATATTCTTTTTAAGGGAATTCGCATGGGGATTGCTGTCCAAGGACGTGAAGTCAATGCTCTTCCAAAAGATGATCATTATGACTTAGCCAAAAAACTCCATGAAAGTTTTATTTGCGCTACCCAGTTACATAATTTAAATTTTGCCAAAGAAGTTCTTAATTTTGCTATCCATAAACACCAGCCTAATGCGCATTGTTTTAGACAAATAATTTTAAAAGTCGAAGCAGAATGCGCCAAAGTGCAACACCGCTTAGCCATCTCTGAGGGTGAAAAAATGCGGGAATGGCAAAGAGTAGAAAAAGTTTACCGAGAAACTTTATATCGCATCGCTTACGAAGAGCTTCATCATCCCAGTGCTGATTTGCAAACGAAAATTGATCTTGCGGCAAAAGACGTATTGAAAACGGTTGATCCTGATTATGCCAACTGGATGCAGGCGACTTTAATTGTTATTGCCAATATTCTGATAAGTCTTTTAAGTTTCGGTATTGCTAATGTGGTAAAGTATCGGAATACCGGAAACCAGTGGTTTTTCACGCAAACGGAATCCGGAGAAAAACTTCGACAAATGGACAAAGAGTTAGTGACTCTAATTCATAATGTGTGAATAAAATTTTGCGACGGAGAGACTACGGTCACAAGATCTAACCATCGCAACCCATATTCCAATTGCCATTGACAAATAAACGTGCCTAACCTTCCTTGGGATAATGCTGCTATATGAGTACGGTCTAAAGGAGTATCCGATTTTAAAGCTTCAATCAGTGCATCTGCGGCTTTAATTTCTGCTGTTCTGCTAAAACCAAACAAATTAAAACTTAAAAAAGATCCCCAGCCATTATATTCTCTTATATCTTCTTCTCTCCTTGCCTTACAAAAAAAGAGATAGCTAATCAACGTTTGCTTGTAATCAATTTTAAAAGAGGCGTCTGTTCTAGTTACCTGATGGACAACGAACTGGGGTAACGCACAGGCATCAATAATATTTAAAGGATCATCATCATAAAAAATATGCTCATCACACGGAGGTAAATGCTTTAAAAGATCCTCGAGGGCAATTTTTTTTCCTTTATTACGATGTTCTTGACGGTCAACTGTAGAGATCAAAAGTGGATGGGGTGAGTTTTTAAGATAATAAGCGGTAATGGTATGGGTCGGATAGGCATGTAGAACTTTTTTTATTATGTCCTCGCGCGTTAATTTTAAAAGCGGTAGCAGGTAATCGAGTATATATTCAGGATTAGGATTATGTGTGGCAACAGCAAAAATATTTTCAGCGTCATGACGAACTATAGACTCTAAACCTTCCTTAGTATTATTTTGGGGATTATAAAACTTCGCACGTCCAAAAGTATGTTCTTTCGTTAATGTCTTATCAAAATCGGAGACTCTTACTGTTAGAAAGGGCATCAATAGGGCCTTATCTCTTATTAATGATCCAAGATGGTCATTGTAAACTCAATTAAGTTCACGTCAAGACTTCTTGTATCGCAAAATTACTCTTGAATTTAATAATCGTTTCTGATTAATATGTTGCATTAAGGGATCTTTCGTTTTAAAGGAATTTGTTATGGCGTTGCCTAATAAAGCTTTGGTGTTTAGTGAGGCGCAGCTTCAGGCCATAAGAGCGACTAATAAAACTAAAGATGGCTCTCATATAACCTACAGAACAAAAGTAGAATTTGATGGCGCCGAAAGAGAAGGTTTTTTTAAAGAATTAAATCCCGAACAAGGCTATCCTGAACTTCTAGCAAAAATTAGCGTCGCAACGTCTGAAGACTTAAGGACATTTTTAGGTGATAAAAGCGCTGAAGAATGTTTGGTCTTCGACAAAGACAATAAAATAATTGGTACATTCTCCTTTATCGTCGATGGGTTTACTCCCTTTTGCTACAACGCCAAGAAAAATCAAGAAACCGATCCGGGAAAGCGCGAAAAGACAATACCCTCTACAAATAAACTAGCCGAAGAAAACTTTACAGAGTTGGCGTTCGCACAACTATTTTTACAAAATGATGATTCACATCCAGGGAATAACTCTCTACAGGGAATCATTGATTTTGATATGTATTGGTATTGGTTCACAATTTATATGAAAGGGGCGAGACCTGTTGTTGGTGTGCCTTACGATAGTCCGCAAATTACTTCTAATGATTATGCTTTATTTCCTTTCCCTATAGATTCAAAACCTTTTCATTGGTTCACCTTTAATAATCCTGGGCAAATATCATTGCCTTTTATGATGGCAATGATTCCAAGTGCTATCTTAGAGAATGCTTTGCCTAAAAAGTATCCGGATCCTGAACAATTTAGAAAATTATTGCTGGATCCCAAAGCACAAGAAGACAAACTGGCTATAGCATTAAAAATATTACTCACCTATCAACCAGAGGTGTTGGAGAAGCGATTAACAGAACGTTTTGGTGACATTCCTTTGAACTATACCTCTTTAGGTCCGGAATTAAGTAAAATTTATGAAACAAAATTCCCTGATCTTTGTAATAGTGAAACCAATCGTCAACCTTTCGTTAAGTTTATGATGAAACTTCATCAAAAACATTACGATGCCCTCTATCGCACGGTGGTTTTTTTCCAGGGTTATAAGGGCGTTTTCAAGA
>SCSO01000352.1 GCA_004297865.1 Legionella sp. | reverse complement strand
GGTCATGACCCAACATAAGCATCTCTTGTCCATTCTAGATCTTTATGTTGGGTCACGACCCAACCTACTATAAAAGCTTTCAAGTCTCAAGAATGATAAATCTACGAGTGCCTTACACACTCAAACACAAAATAGCAATACAACAAGCATAACCAGTCATCCAAATTAACGATCTCAAAGAGGCCCAGTTTAAGAGATAAAAAATATGATACATAATTCGAGTAGCAATATAAGCCATAGCCAAATATTCAATAGTTGGGGTGACATGTTGTGTTGCTATTGCTGCAAGCACTGCGGTCGAGAATACTGCTAAGGCCTCGAAACTATTTTTATGTGCCGCAGCTGCACGTGCACCAAATCCGCTTAATTTTCCTTGTTGCTCACGAGGATAATGATTGTTGTACCCTCCTGCTTTTTGCATAGCAATGGCTACAGGTACTTTTGCGACATAGGGTAAGATAATTGCGATTAATAAACAGATGACTAAAGTTGACATGATGAATCTCCCTGATTCTTGATCAATCTGAGTGTCATCATAGCGATTGGAAGGTTGAGCTGTAAAGGTGTTCTCTACACCCTCGTAGGTTGGGGTCATGACCCAACATAACCATTTCATCGTCGCTCAAAATCCTTTTGTTGGGTCTTGACCCAACCTACAATAGATTTAAAACAGTGTAGTCGCAAAGACAAAATTAACTTAGAATAAATTAAAAATGGAAACTAAAGGAATGAGTACCATGATATCCGATGAATCTAAAAAGAAATCTAAAGGACATATTATCCTTTCTTCTCATCCTTCAGGACAAACCGCCGTCCCTGTAAAAATCCAATGGGGAGCTGCAGATCCTAAAACACGAGGCCCAGTCATCGCCTCGTTAACTAATATTAAAAATCGTAACGCCATAGGCACCCACTCAGGATCCTATTCCGTATATCGCGCCCTCGCAGTGGCAGCCGGCATACTCGATCCAGAACATGTTCCCGATTTAACTGATACTACACCTCCAGTCGATATAGGACCTCACCCACAATGGGGTGAAGCAGGCAAAATTGTTTCTTTAGATCCCTGGGGCCATTTAGTAGCCTCTACTTTTCGTGAAGAAATTCACAATGGCTACGACATTCGCCCCACCATTGCAGTCACCCGTGCCCATATCAATATTCCCGAACTGCATATCTCCATGCAAAAAGGACGCTTAAAACCTGATGGGAAAATTCTAAATGAATCTGGCGATATAGTGGTTACCAAAGCAGCCATAGAACCCGTTTGGTTTTTACCTGGAATTGCAGAGCGTTTTAAGATTTCCGAATCGTTATTACGCCGAACCCTCTTCGAACAAACAGCTGGCATGTTTCCTGAATTAGTGACCCGCAGTGATCTAGATGTTTTCTTACCACCCATTGGCGGATTAACTGCTTACTTTTTCGGTGATGTTTCTAAAATACATGATAGCCAAACAGAACTGACCTGCCGTATACACGATGAATGTAATGGTTCAGATGTCTTTGGCTCGGATATTTGCACCTGTCGCCCCTATTTGACCCACGGGATTGAACTGTGCATTGAATCCGCACAACGAGGTGGTGTAGGACTGATTGTTTATAATCGCAAAGAAGGCCGTGCTTTAGGCGAAGTCACTAAATTCCTTGTGTACAACGCGCGCAAACGGCAATTAGGTGGTGATACTGCGGCTAAATATTTTGAACGCACTGAATGCGTAGCTGGTGTGCAAGACATGCGCTTCCAAGAATTAATGTCGGACGTTTTGCATTGGTTAGGCATTACCAAAATCCAACGATTTGTTTCTATGTCCAATATGAAATTTGAAGCCCTACAAAATTCAGGGATTGAAGTCGTCGAACGCGTGAAAATTCCTGACGATTTAATTCCTCCCGATGCTAAAGTAGAAATGGATGCGAAACGGGCTGCTGGATATTATTCTCCAGATCGCATCATTGATATTAACGAATTAGCACAACCTAAAGGACGCGGGCTTCATGAATAAAGAAATTGCAGAAGTACTCCTTAAACTGCAAGACCCACATACCATTCGCTCCCAAGCACAGCGTATATTAGCTTTGGCCAAAAACAATAAGCTAGAGCATTTTTCTTTACATGAAGAACAACTACAAAACACGGCTGATTATGTGCTGACCGTGATTCTAAAAAATTATCCAAAGCTCGATGTTCCCTACCATAGTCGCTGGCGTCATTTTGAAGTAGGACAAGTTAAACGCATTGAGCAATTACAAAAAGACATTGCTGCCAAAACCTCAATGGAACGAGGCAGGATACTTTATGAGTTAGTGATCATTAGTGTTTTTCTCGATGCAGGTGCTGGACCACATTGGCGCTATATAGAACCAGCTTCTGGAAAGGAATACACTCGCTCCGAAGGGTTAGCCTTAGCCAGTTTAACACTTTATCTCCAAGGTACTTTAAGTGCTGATCCGCAGGAACCTTTACGAGTCGATGCCGAAGCCTTAATAAATTTCCAAGAGAAGGACTTAAACCGAGCATTTCAAATTAGTCCTGATAACTCTTTAGAAGGAGTTACAGGACGTGTAGCCTTATTAAATCAATTAGGAAAGACCCTGCAAGACAAGGTGGAATACTTCGGTAAAGAGGGTCGATTAGGTGATTTTTACAGTTATGTCTGTTCCTTAGAAAAAAAGAATAGTATTTCCGCAAGCACCCTCTTTCAGGCTGTATTGCAGGCTTTCCATTCTGTATGGCCAGAACGTTTAGTCTATCAAGGGGTTTCCCTAGGCGATGTGTGGATTCATAAGGCACTTAAAACTACTGAACCAGGTTCAGAATACATCCCCTTTCATAAATTGTCGCAATGGTTAACTTATTCTCTTATCGAACCTTTGGAATTAGCCGGTATTCAAGTCAACGATTTAAATGAATTAACCGGTTTGCCTGAATACCGAAATGGTGGTTTACTAATTGATAGCGGTTTACTCGAAGTTAAAAATAAAGCAGTATTAGACATTCCGCAGGAGCCTAGCTCTGAGCTAGTGGTTGAATGGCGCGCCCTTACTGTAGCTTTACTTGATGAAATTGCGAATCTCATCCGTAGCAAATTACAAATGGATGCAAACGCTTTACCGCTAGCTAAAATTCTCCAAGGCGGAACTTGGGAGGCTGGACGGCAAATTGCCAAACAAAAACGTCCATCAGGCACCCCACCCTTACACATTATTAGTGATGGCACTGTTTTTTAAGAAGGATTGTTATGAATACCAAACAAGTCGTTGTCGTAAGTCACCCGCTTTTACAACATAAACTCACCATTATGCGTAAAAAGGACACCAGCACCGTAAAGTTTCGTAGTCTGATGCAAGAAGTGAGCATGTTATTAGCCTATGAAGTCACTAGGGATTTAGAAATTACTTATGAAACGATTGAAACACCCATGGCGACTATGCAATCACCCGTCATCAAGGGAAAGAAAATGGTGTTCGTTTCTATTTTACGTGCCGGCAATGGCATCATCGATGGCATGTTGCAATTAATTCCTACCGCAAGAGTAGGACATATTGGTCTTTATCGTGATCCGAAAACTTTAGAGCCTATAGAATATTTTTTTAAACTGCCTGAACACACGCAAGATCGTGACGTGATCATCGTCGATCCCATGTTAGCCACCGGAAATTCTGCCATTGCTGCAGTTAAAGAGATTAAACAAGTCAACCCTAAATCAATCAAATTTCTTTGTTTATTGGCCTCACCAGAGGGCTTAGCTGCTTTCCATCATGAGCATCCTGACGTTCTCGTCTATACGGCTGCCATTGATGAAAAATTAGATGATCACGGTTACATCATCCCAGGACTGGGTGATGCTGGCGATCGTCTTTACGGGACTAAGTTGGAACATTAAGTCCCTCTATCTAAACTTTTCAATGGATTGAAAATATCATGCCTTATTTAGCTCACCGTGAAACCGAGATCCTTGCTGCTATAAAAAAAAATCATCAAGACAATCTTGATGCGCAAATGCAAGCCCATACGCAACAATTATACGCTCAAGGGTATACGCCAAAGACGCTTAGTCGACTGCGGGCATTAGCAGATGTACATACAGTGATCAATCATTACCTGGAGTCTATTGCAAAAAGCTCCAGTGAAAGTACCGAAGAAACCATTGCTAATAATACAACCTTTTTTAGCTACGTATCCGGAATTTTTAAAGCGATTATTCCTGAGCGTTTAAGTAACGCCCTTTTTGAAAATCCTATTATTCAGTTGCACCAGACTATTCTTACTTCATTGACGGGTGCCGTTTTCTCCATCGCTTTAGGCCACACGATTTCGGGATTGTTAATAGATTATTTTATGCAAGAATTTTCTGTAAATCACGAGGATGCTCAAAAGCAGTTTGCCGAAGTATTGAATAAAGAATCTATCTTCTCCCAATTAATTGCTAAAGAATGCGAACGTATTTCCGTTGAACTCATTAAGCTATTTCATTTTAGAGAAATGCTACTCTTAGGCAAAATTTCTGAAAATCCTGTTGAGCCTGATGCTCGTGCTACTTTTATCGATCTAGCCAACTTAAAAAATGAAAGCCGAGAAGATATTGATAAAGTAATAGAACTCTATTTTATCCAGGAACTGAATAAGGTCTTTAGTAATAGTTTTAAATCTCTATACACCGTTCAAGAATATGAAATTAGCAAAGAGTCCAAATCGCCTGTCAAAAAATGGTTGCATCAATTCTTTGATTCCAATCAAAAACGTTTAGCATTCACCCAAGAAATTCAACTGAAGTTCATGCAACTCTCGGTCGAATACATGACTGGACAAATGAATCAACCAGGACTTTTGGCCACCCACTACATTCTTACCCCAGTAGTCGCTGGCTTATTAAGTGCTTTTGTACTGTCTTTAGCCTTAGGTTTTATTTTAAATAGCATTTTTGTTGCTGCTATCGCTATCGCTGGTGCAATACTAGCTGGGATAGCGACTTATTTTATGGTGACTGGAATAGATTTTCTGCATTATGAACGCTATCCCGAGAACCGAGAACATATTCAAGATTCTATCAATAAAATAAACAATGAATATCTAGCATTGGAAAAATTAACCAAAGATACCAAAGCCACATCTAAAGAAATGATTGAAGAGACTGAAGGGTTCAGAAATATTAATACCCGTTTTTTTAATCTCTTTGAAAAACGCTATGTTGCTCGCGGTTCCGTTGCCGGTTGGTTAAGAGAGTATGCATCGCGCTATCGTCATAGTCATGCTATAGAGGGTGAGCTGGCTCATGAATACATTCAGTTAATGAATGAAAGTAAACAACAAAATACTGATTTAAGAGATGCCATTAATAAAAAACAATTAGCCAGCTTGGAACAATGGATCAATAGCACCCGATATTTTCTCAAACGGGATGATCATCAACAAGTCATTAAAGAATCGGAATTAATTCCCAAAATTAAAGAACAAGTGTTAGAAATCGTTGGTCAAACTGATTACATTCCTCCCATTTTATTAACCTTTTATTGTCTTCCTATTACTGAAGGTGGTTTGGGTGGTAATGGTAGCGATTTTGATCATTTCCGTCATTTGTTGCCGGGAAATCAGAATTTAGCAAATCCTTATGAATTACTTTGTGTTACCGCAAATAAATTATATAAAGAATTCGAACCTAGATATGCCCACAAACCTATTTTTTATGGGGATGCGGAATACCGTAACATGCTAGGTATTGCCAGCCGTGATGACTATGTTGATCTTTTAACTGTGGATAATGTTGATACCTATCTACATAACTCCTTCGCCTTTTTATTGTCTCTTTGTCAGAAAATCCATCCAGGAGCCAATATTGATCCACTTCAACAATCGGCTATAGTTCTTCCCGAATTCACTTTATATCGCATGCTATTATTGAAGCAATTAGCCAATATATGCACTAATAAAAGCCTGAACTCGGAAGTCAAATTGCATATTAAGTCCTTTGTTAAAGAATATTTTAAAATTGATCCCGACGTTATTTTCGATGATCTGATTAATCAGAAATTTCTTTTAAATAAAAAAGTGCAACAAGCAAAATCCTATAAGAACAAGGATGGGTATGAGTTTACTGATGTGGAGTTGGATAATATTATCCAAGCTATAGGTTTAGATATTGCCTACAACTCGGTGACCTTTAAATACAAAGATGTACTTAATCAGTACGTGCATAGTTTTTCGCAGAAATCCGGCAAGAAGCAATTTTTTGCTCATGGCCAATCTGAAAAGGAATTGAATCCCCAATGTACTGAAGATTATGTATTACGTATTCAGAAATTCTGCGAAGACACTACTGCTTTTCTAAGTGCCCACAATGAAAATCCGGCCTTAACAACCACCCATCTTTTGGATTGTTATCGTTATAATATGAGCTTGCAGGTTTATCGGATTCAATTGTTGATTGTTAAAGGGTTGCAGGAGTTAAGCTCTAAAAATATCGATTCCCATTTTACTGAAAGCAACCATTTGCTGGAAGCTTATAAAACTTTAAAAAAGTTTAGCCACGCCCAAGGTTATGCTTTGAAAAAGAACTCACCTTTACGACAGATTGATCAACTGATTACGGCAAAAATCAAAGAAAAGGAACCTATTAAAAACTGGGTTAATACAATGGCTGCATCCGATAATATACTAACTGATATTGAGCAGTTACCTGAGCAATTGCATTTACCTTTAGCACGAGTAAAAGTGCATGGGCCCAATCAGTTTTTTAAAGGGGAAAAGGATGGGGGAAAAAAGGATGGGGTGAAAGAAGACCGTTTAGTACTTCATTAAAAATGAGTACCGGGCTTTCCCCATTAGCCCATTCTTGTCATTCCCGCGCAAGCGGGAACCCAATTTGTAGGTTGGGTCGAGACCCAACAAAAAATCCGAACAAAAAATGAAATGCTTATGTTGGGTCATGACCCAACCTACAAAAACCTCTCCCTAAAAGGGAGAAGAGAGCTTAAGCTTCGCTCACTAAATTGGTTTTCTCTGCCACAACGGGTCGTTCCGCCAAAATCAAACGTGCACGTTCATGATTAAAGGATTTTTGCCAAGCTGAAATAATAATCGTGGCAATCGCATTGCCCATCATGTTAATGATTGCGCGACCTTCGTTCATGAATTTATC
>SCSO01000351.1 GCA_004297865.1 Legionella sp. | reverse complement strand
TCTTTTTTTACTTTATACCTTATTAGCAGCCTATATTTCCGGTGGTAGTGATGTTTTTGGAGGTTTGTTGCATAAGGCCAATATCAGCAGCCCTACTTGGCTTACTTCATTAATCTTTACGACTGTCTTTAGTTTTGTCGTTTATAAAGGGATTCGTTCTGTAGATTACGTTAACCGTGGCTTGATGTTTGGGAAATTGGGAGTTTATTTGCTATTGGTGGCTATCATTAGCCCGCATGTGTCCTTAGTGGGTTTAAATGGTGGTTCTGCGCGTGCATTTACGGGTACCTTGATGATTTTAGTTACGTCTTTTGGCTTTGCTTCTATCGTTCCTAGTTTACGCGATTATTTTGAAGATGATATTCATACCTTAAGACGCGTCATTCTTTTTGGTTCACTGATTCCTTTATTCTGTTACATCCTTTGGGATGCAGTGATTATGGGGGTTATTGCACGCGAAGGGGACTCCGGTTTACTAGCCCTAATGAGTTCGGAGCATGCCACTAGTGGGTTAACTGATGCCTTGAGTCATTCCGTACAAAGTCAATGGATCAGTGGTTTCTTTGGCTTTTTCACATCCATTTGTATGATTACAGCTTTCTTGGGTGTTTCTTTGGGGCTTTTTGATTTTTTAGCGGATGGTTTAAAACTGCAGAAATCGGGTCATCAAGGAAAATACACTTTAGCTCTAACTTTCATACCGCCATTATTAGTGGTTTTAGTGAATCCTGGTATTTACTTACATGCTTTGAGTTACGCGGGAATTTGTTGTGTGATTTTGCTGTTATTATTACCTTCGGTTATGGCGTGGCAAGGTCGTAAAACCTGTCAATTGAGCACCGCCGAAGGGCACATGATCCCAGGCGGTAATCCTGTTTTAGCCTTGTTAGCGCTAATTGCTATTGGTTTACTAATCCTAGCAATCAACCCTTAACTATAATCCATGTAGGTTGGGTCATGACCCAACATAAGCATTACCTCTTCGCTCAAGATCCTTATGTTGGGTCATGACCCAACCTACAATACGTTCCAATTTCGTCGAATTATGCTCTCACCCAAAACACCGTCACCTTTTTCTCCGGTGGTGGTAAGAACGTCCAACGCCAACCTTGAGCATTATAAAGAATATCCTGTTCACGAACAGACAAACCTAACCCAAGCAACCACTCTCGAGTTTCTTGCACACAATTCTCAATAACGACCGCACTATCTGCATATTTTTTACCACAAACAATCACTCCTATTTCCTTTTTCCAAGTTGTATGTGGGCTTACCATAGCCGGCATACGATCGGGAAAGCCTGGTATTGCTCGCGGATGATTGGGTAAATAAAAGGCTAAGGGAGCAATATGATCCGGCCAGACATTGCCACCCACCCAAGACAATTCTTCATTAGGAAATTGCTGATGAAATTGGTCGGCAATACGAGTGACCATTTCTTTCCGAGCTTCTAAATAATCTTGATGTGCACTCAAATAGTGATTAGATATCGTTAATGTAAAAAGCAAAGCTATACAGACTAATGCAACAAAAGCACCCCAAAAACGCCAAAGTAATTTCATTTTAGTTTGTAGACTTGGTAACCATGGGATTAATTGATTCGCCATATAAATCGGTAAGGCAAACCATAAGGGAATAGCCCAGCGATCTTTAATGCTGATTCCACCGAGTACTGAAAGTAATAGCGAAATAAACCAAGGTAAAAGAAATAAACTAGCCAACAAGTGGTTCGATATTTTTCTCAACGAAGCTGATCTTACAGTATTGCGACTCATCTGCTTAAGTACCAACCAAGCAATCCACGAGAACGCAAAAAAATAAATTCCAGTTAAACTAAAGGTCAGCCCATGTTTAAACAAAACCCAGGGATCAGTATTCAGATAGTGAGCGTAATACGTTTTGCAGGGAAAATTCATTTGATATTCCCAACGCAGGTGCGGCCAAAGCAGCATCAATCCGCAAGCTAAAACCACATAAGGGTACGGCTTCAAATACAAAGATCTATACTCTTTTACCCACAAGGAAAGAATGACTAAAGAAACCAGTAAACTGAAAGAAAAATATTTTCCCAAAATTGCCGCAGCAGCTAAACTACTTAGCGCAAAGGTCCAAAACCATTTTTTTCGTGTGTCTTTTGCAAAGATGATTGCAAAAAAAACATACGTAGTCCAAGGCCATAAAGAAATTAAAATGGAATCAGCGTTGAAAACCGCTGCATACAAATTATAAGGCAAAGCCAATACTGCAAAACCTAACACCAATAAAAGAAAAACGCGTTCCTGTTCAGGATGCTTGCCTTGTCCGGGTACTTGATGCAACAACAACTGTGCGAGCGCAAGAATCCCCCATAAACCCAATCCCGCATTCGCATAAGATAAAAGGAAATAACTCCCATGATTAACCGGAAAAAGGTGAAACCATAAACCAGTTACCCAGGCAAAAAACGTGGGGTGTTTGAACGAACCCCAGGCAAATTTTTGCGCCCAAGCAAAATTTTCGTACATGTCTATATCAAGATTAGGCAGTAAGAGCCAAGCAAGTAAGGCGAAGAGTAGACAGTGCAAAAAAATGAGCGATACGGTTTTAGAAAAATAGTAAGAACTTTGCATAGGATGGATCATAAATTGCTCAACTCGTATTGGCAATAGGCCTTACCTACAAATTAAAGGAGTAATTCTGTTTTTTCTTAAAAAAATAGGCGATACTTTAGCGAAATAGCTTACTACAGCATTTATGAACAAAACCAGAGCCTTTCTCAAATGGGCTGGCAGTAAATACAATTGCTTAAATGAAATTTTAAATCATCTTCCCCAAGGCACTCGTCTCATTGAACCTTTTGGCGGTTCCGGAGTTGTTTTTATCAATAGTCATTATTCTTCTTATGTGTTGGGTGAAAGTAATCAAGATCTCATCAAGCTCTATACTATTCTGCAAAAAGAAGGTGAGTCTTTTATTAATTATTGTCAGCGCTATTTCACTCCCGAATTCAATCAAAAAGACACTTATTACGAATTAAGAACGACTTTTAATTCCTTAAAACCGAGTAAACAGAGAGCTGCTCTTTTTCTTTATCTTAACCGGCATGGATATAATGGTTTATGTCGTTATAATTCCAAAGGTATATACAACGTACCCTTTGGCCGTTATAACAAGCCTTATTTCCCCCGCCAGGAGATGCTTTATTTTCACCATAAAAGTCAAAACGCCGAATTTATTCGCGATGATTTTCGTAAGACCTTTGATCTCGCTCAACCAGGTGACGTGATCTATTGCGATCCACCTTATATGCCCTTTTCAACCAAAACCAAAATCTTACCTTATACTCAAAAAACCTTTGCGGAAAAAGATCAAATTGAACTCGCTGAATTAGCGCGAGAAACTGCGGCTAAAGGTATTCCGGTGATTATTTCCAACCATGATATTGAATTCACCCGTCATCATTATCGACATGCTGAAATTAAGAGTTTTCCGGTCTCGCGTTTTATTAACTGCCAAGCGAATTTAAGACAACCAGTAAGGGAATTATTAGCAATTTATAGCTAAGATAATAATGTCGGTTGGGTCGTGACCGAATGGCACTTACTTAAGGAAATAATCCCGCAACTACGTCCCTCGGCTTGTCCGAGGGACGACCTGTCCACGAGATCTAATCAATTACTAGTTAACGACTAACCGTTTGATCTTTGATAAAGAACGCAAGAATAGTTACAACTAAAAGAGAAATGGGCAGAATGGACAAGGCCACCTGATAATCCACTACTGTATAAATGTGTTCACCACCTACAATGCCACTATCTCCAAAAGTATCCAATAATTTGCCCACCAAAGGTTGGAATATCACACCACCCAAAGTCACAATCATATTGGTTGCCGCAAACACGGTTCCCGACAATTTAGCACCGCTGCATTCTTTTGCCATGATGAATACAATGATTTCGGTTGCACTAAACACCCCATAGAAAAACAAAAGAATATTCAGCGTCCAATAAGAAAGTCCAGGACAATAAAGCACCATACTAATGCAAATTAACGAGAGTATTGCACCTAAAACCAAAGGTAATACACGTCGTCCAGTTTTATCAGAAAGGTAACCGGCAATAGGGGCACCTACAGCCCAGCCTAAAAACACCGCAGACACCGTTTTAGCAGCCTCTACTTTCGTTAAATGATGCGCCTGTTCTAAATACGTTTTACCCCACAACTCACCAAATACCGATAATGAAGTATATAAACAAGCGCCAACAAAACCGATTAACCATACTTCCGGAGAAATGAGGACCTTAAGCACATTACGAAAAAAGTCAGGTAAAGGATATTTATTCGGCTGATGACCTTCTGGGCCATCACGCACTACAAAAAACATCAGCACACTTAAACCAGAGCCAATGAGTGCAATCCATAAAAGAACTTTTTCCCAACCAATGATCACGGACCATTTAGTAATTTGTACTTCACCATAGACTAAGCCCAGCATCCCTAGCGTGGTGATTAAACCAGCGACCAAAGAAAAATAGCGTCGCGGTAACCAGTGCAAGGCTAATGACAGAACACCTACGAAAGCAAAAGAAGAACCAAAACCTACGAGAAACCGGCCAGATCCTACTAAAAACATCGAAGAGGTTAAGGTGAACATCCAAGAACCTAGAGTGCAACAGAGACAGGCAAACGTTAATAAGCGTCTAGGTCCAAATCTATCCATTAACATGCCTACTGGCATTTGCATGGGTGAATAGGCAAAATAGTATAAAGCGGAAATTTGCCCAAAGGTGGTGGCGGAAATATGTCCTAAAGCAGTACTGAGTTCAGTTTGTAATGCCCCCGGAATAATCCGGAGGACAAATTCATAACAATAAAACACTGCACCAACAAAACAAATTAAAATCCCATACAACATTTGCTTTCGCGTTATTTCATTACTTTTTAGCATGAGCGTGTGTTTCTTTTAAAAAGAAGGTTAATATGGCCGCAATCAGAATGCCTAAAGGTATAATAGACAATGCAAATCGGTAATCATCCACAGTATACAACTTCTGTAAATTATCCAATGCCACTGTAGTAGTGGCACCCCCCATATGCGCAGATAGACTATAGTCTAATAAACGTCCAACCATAGGTTGCAAAAACATCGCGCCCAACATCACGATCATGTTAGTGGTTGCCATTGCTGTACCTGCAGCTTCTCCTGGACTTAACTCTCTACCTACCGCAAAAACAATAGCCTGTGCACTATACAGCAAACCTAACAAAAACATCAATGCTTGTATATGAGTCTGGGTTAAGCCAGGCATGTATAAAATAATACTCATGATGAGCGCTGCACCTAAGGCACCTATCAACATAGGGAATTTTCGGCGTGCTAAACGATCTGAAATATATCCCATCAGCGGTGCACCTATAATGAACCCGAGGAATAATAATGAATTGGCTAACCCTGCAGCTTCTGCTGAAAAGCCATGCGCATGTCTTAAATAAGGAATACCCCAAAGCTCAGCAAAAACAGTAGTAGGCAAGTAA
>SCSO01000350.1 GCA_004297865.1 Legionella sp. | reverse complement strand
GCGTGTTTTTACTGTGCCCAATATGATTGATATTCCTTCGAGCTTTTCTTATAAAGCCCCGAGAGAATCGACAATACCTGTCATTGGTGTTTGCGCTCGTCTAGCCCACCTTAAAGGAGTGGATGTATTCATTGAAGCCTTGGCGGAATTAAAACGTCGCGGGATCAACTTCCACGCAAAAATTGCGGGTGATGGCAAGGAAAAAGAATCTTATAAAGAATTGATCCAACACTTGGATTTGGAACAAGAAGTCACGCTTTTAGGGTGGATTACTGATAGAAAATCCTTTTATGAAAGCATTGATATCTTTTGTCTGCCTTCAAGGGAAGAAGCGTTTGGTTTAGTGATTTTGGAAGGCATGATGCATTCTTTACCCATGGTTTTAAGTGATTTATCTGGTCCAAGGGAAATTGTAGCGGATTCTCAAGCGGCTCTTTTAGTACCCCCTGCCACGCCCCAACGCTTGGCTGATAGCTTACAAAGTCTAATTAAGGATTATGGTTTGCGGGCAGAACTAGCCGAAAATGCCTTTAAAAGGGTGCAATTTTACTCTAGTAAAAATGTCGGCCCCATCCTGCAGCAGGTCTTAACCCAAATCTGCAAAAATGGATGAATTTTTTGTTTGAAGCGCTTATTTAAACCAAATTATGTTATAATTACCTTTCTTTACTAAATCTCGTACATTTTTATGTTGATCTATCTGAATGGTCTATTATTAGGCTTGTCCCTGATCATGGCATTGGGGCCGCAAAATGTATTTTTAATCAAACAAGGTGCACGACGCAATCATGCTGCCTTGTCAGCAATTGTTTGTTTTTTCTGCGATATTATCCTGGTCTGCGCCAGCGTGGTTGGCTTGCACACGGTATTACAACATCACCCTGCTTTACAAAATTGGATGATTGCCCTCGGGGCCTGTTTTTTACTTTATTATGCTTATAAAAATCTACGTAGTGCTTTCCTAATCAAGCAAACCGATTCCTTGCTGACGACCCAACCTCATACCCGAACACAAATCGTATTGTTTGCTTTAGGTTTTAGTTTACTCAACCCTCATGCCATCATTGATACCCTGGTCATTATTGGTAGCGGTTGCAGTCAGTTTCCTGAACATAAAATCGCCTTTTTACTAGGTGTTATTACCTCAAGTCTTATCTGGTTTAGTTCTTTAACGATGACAACTCGATATTTCGCCAATATATTAACCAAAACGAGAGTATGGCAAAGCATAGAAATGTTAAGCGGTTTGTTAATGGCGTTTATTGGGATTAAATTAGCATTGAGTGGATTTAATTAAATAGAAAGGGCCAATCAGTGTGTCGCCAATTGACCCAGTGGAATGACACATAGCAAGTCCAACCTCGCGAGGTGGAATATCTCATAGGCTTAGGGACATGTCAATCACCTCTGACATATCATAAGTCGGTTGTTGTCCCGCCCGCCTTGAGTTAAACTTGTACTTTTTGCGAGCCTCACAATTCATGTTTTACGGTGATACCATCCAAGAAACCCGACGAATGTATTTTCAAAGTTGGGAAAAATATCAGCAAAAGCTACTTCTTTTACCTTTAGAAGAGCAAATTGTGCAAGTCATTCTGGCGCATCCAGAATATCATCATTACATCGAAAACCCCGGCAAATATCATGAACATACTTATTACCCGGAATTTGGTGATACCAATCCTTTTTTGCATATGGGATTGCATTTAGGCATTCGCGAACAAATAGCGACTAATCGCCCGCAAGGTATAGCCGAGGTTTATCAAACTCTATGCAAACAATACAAAGATCCCTTGCATGTGGAGCATCTGATGATGGAGCAACTGGCAGAATGCTTATGGCTTTCCCAAAAAAATAACTTGCCTCCAGATGAGATGCAGTATTTACAAGCACTTCTCAATTTGGGTAACAAATAAATAGGCCCCTAGGGTCTTAGGAAAGTAATAAGTCACTGGGTATCTATTACAAGATCGGTTAAGATGAATTTTTTATTGGTGTGACCTTTAATTTATGAATGAGCAAGACAAAACCACGCATTTCGGCTTTGAATCCGTTGCTTGGAATGAGAAAGAAAAAAAAGTTGCTGATGTCTTTCAGTCCGTGGCGAAAAACTACGACCTCATGAATGATTTAATGTCTTTAGGCATTCACCATTTATGGAAACGTTTTACTATTGAGCTCAGTCAAGTTCGCCCAGGCCATGTTGTTCTCGATTTAGCCGGCGGTAGCGGCGACCTCACCCGCCTTTTAGCCAAAAAGGTAGGGGACCAAGGTTTAGTAGTTCTTGCCGATATTAATGATGCCATGCTGAAAGTTGGTCGCGATCGTTTGTTAAACGAAGGTTTATTTAAAAACATTGATTTTGTCCAAGGCAACGCACAATGCTTACCCTTTGCTGACAATAGTTTTCATTGCATTACCATGGGCTTTGGTTTACGAAATGTAACAGATAAAGAAGAAGCGCTGCGCTCCATGTATCGCGTCTGTAAGCCCGGTGGTAAATTAATGGTTTTAGAGTTTTCTACGCCGACCTTCCCAGGACTAAAACCGGTGTATGATTGGTATTCTTTTAATATTCTGCCTAAGATAGGCAAGCTGTTTGCCCAGGATGAATCCAGCTATCAATATTTGGCGGAGTCCATACGAATGCACCCTGATCAAGAGGCATTAAAAAAAATGATTGAAAATGCTGGCTTTGAAGAGTGTCATTATCATAATTTAAGTGGTGGTATAGTCGCCCTACACATCGCCTATAAATATTGAGTTGCTTATGTTAAAAAAATATTCATTAAAAGCACTGCAAACCGCCATTAACCAAGCCATGAATTTGGACGAGGAAATGCCCAACAAACTTCGTGCTTTAGATGGCAAAGTGTTGGAAATGATTATCGCGCCATTGGACGTTCATTTTTATATCCATTTTACGAATAGCAAGATGCTTTTATTAGATGAGTATGAAGCACCAGCAGACACAGTAATTCACAGTAATCCTCTTGGACTTATTCGCTTAAGTCTTTTACCCGCTTCGCAAGCCCGCTCACTTTTTAATGATAAAATACGCATGTCCGGAGATATCGAGCTTGGACAAGAAGTAAAAAAATTGTTTGATGAAATGGATATCGATTGGGAAGGACATTTAGCGCATTTTACCGGCGATGTAGTAGCACATCAAATAGGTTCGTGGGTACGCAAAGGCATGGAATTTAAAAAACAATTCACTGAATCCATGCGTTTAAATGTGAGTGAATACTTGCAAGAGGAATTACGCGTTTTCCCCAGCCGCAATGAAGTTGAGGATTTTTTTAATGATATAGATGAATTATCATTAACCGTTGAACGTTTACAAGCGCAGCTTAAGCAACTATTGAGTGTTCATGAAGCCAATTAAACAATTATTTCGCTTAATTCATATTAATCATGTCCTCGCCAAAAATGGCTTGGATAATGTTATCGTTTCCCTGAGATTATTTAGCCCGTTACGGTTTATTGTTTTTTTAAATCCCTGGAATTGGTTTCGTAAAGAACGTTTGACTCGCGGAGAAGCACTGCGGAAAACTTTAGAAGATTTAGGGCCTATCTTCATTAAATTTGGTCAAGCTTTATCAACTCGTCCAGACATCTTACCTCCTGACATTGCTCTTGAATTAAGTAAACTACAAGATAAAGTTCCACCTTTTTGCAGTGAAAAAGCGATGGCTATTTTGCAACAAGCCTACGGACTCTCACCCTTCACGGTTTTCGCACAATTTGATCCTAATCCCATGGCTTCTGCGTCCATGGCACAAGTGCATGCAGCCACTTTAAAAACTGGCGAAGAAGTCGTTGTTAAAATTTTAAGACCGGGCATGCGCAAGGTGATAGAACAAGATTTAAGTATCATGTACACCATCGCTGCTCTAGCAGATCGTTATTGGCCAGAAAGCAAACGTTTAAAACCGAAAGAGATCGTTGATGAATTTGAACATACTATATTGAATGAGTTAGATCTCTTACGCGAAGCAGCAAATGCTGCGCAATTACGTCGGAACTTTAACAATTCTCCGCTCTTATATATTCCCGAAGTGTATTGGGATTATTCCCACGACAACATTATGGTGATGGAACGCATTAATGGCATTCCGGTATCGGACATCAATACTTTACATGCGCACAACATCGATATCAAAAAATTGGCTGAGCGCGGCGTAGAAATCTTTTTTACGCAGGTGTTTCGTGATTGTTTCTTTCATGCAGACATGCATCCTGGCAATATTTTTGTGTCTCCTGCGCACCCCAAAAATCCTCAATATATATGCGTGGACTTTGGGATTATAGGCACTTTAAATGATAATGATAAACGCTATTTAGCGGAAAACCTTTTCGCCTTTTTTAATCGTGATTACCGCCGTGTGGCCGAATTGCATGTGGAATCCGGTTGGGTTTCACGGGATACCCGCGTTGATGAATTTGAAAGTGCCATTCGTACCGTGTGTGAACCTATTTTTGAGAGACCCTTAAAAGACATTTCTTTTGCACAATTAGTCCTACGCCTATTTCAGGTTGCACGTCGTTTTAATATGGAAATTCAGCCACAATTGGTGTTGTTACAAAAAACCCTACTGGCTATTGAAGGTTTAGGTCGTCAACTTTATCCCAATTTGGATCTATGGACTACGGCTAAACCTTATCTTGAAAATTGGTTAAAAGAACAGGTGGGGCCACGAGCTGTTATAGCTCAATTAAAGCAAAACCTTCCATTTTTCTCTGAACAACTACCCAATATGCCACGATTGCTTTTTGAAGTTTTAGAGCTGCAGAAAGAGCAAATACTCTCACAACGTGATCTCTTGAAGAACCAGCCCAAAATAGAAAATCGTAGCCTGCAATGGCGAAATATTGCCTTGGGAGCATTTACTTCTTTCGTAGGTCTTGGCATGCTGAATTACTTTCATTTATTAACTAATGATAAGCTAACGTCTTTTACCGTGATAGGCGCTGTGTGTGCAGGCCTTATCCTCGTCATCAACCGCAAAGAGAGAAATTAACATGGGATTAAGTGGAATCAGCCCGTTATCTTTATTATTAATATTAGCCATCATTATTGCACTCTTCGGTACTTCTAAATTAAAAACCTTAGGAACTGACCTCGGAGATGCCATAAAAAATTTTCGTAATGCTTTAAATAATGATAAGAAGGAAGACGATAAGTCGGCATGAACAGCTCTGAGTTTTTATTAATTCTAGTGGTGGCGGTGATTGTTTTTGGCCCCAATAAATTGCCTATGCTAGCCAGGCATTTGGGCTTAGCCATGCGTAAAGTCAATCAATTTAAAAATCAGGCGCAATTGTTGTGGGAACAGCAATTGAATGAATTGCAATTACAGGACAATCTTCGCAAAGCAGAAGAAGCTGACAAGCACTATTTACCGAATGAGCAAATTAAGCGCCAAAACGATCAACAGGTTGATGGCAATAAGGAAGCTTAGCATGCTTCTGATAATAATCTTGATGATATTCTTCTGCTGGCCAAAAGGTCTGCACTTCCAAGAGTTTAGTAGCGACCTTATAACCTCTATGGTTTAAAATATTCAGCAAATACTCAGCTTCATCCAATTGTTCTTGATTATAATAAAACACTGCACTTTGATATTGCGTACCTAAATCCGGTCCTTGTCCATTAGCCTGGGTGGGATCATGAATCTCGAAAAAACGTTTGAGCACTTTATAATAATCCGTCTTTTCGGCATCATACACTACTCGCACCGCCTCATAATGCCCAGTGTTTCCTTGGCAAACCTGATCGTAGGTAGGGTCGGTAACATAACCACCGGTATAACCTGATTCTACTTTCAATACGCCCGGAAGTTGTTGTAAATAATGTTCAACGCCCCAGAAACATCCACCAGCTACAATCGCTTCTTCAGTATCAGTCACTAGATTGTCCGCAACAAAATCAATAGAAGCAGAATTGACACAATGACGCAGATTGTTGTTCGTGAGTTGTTCTCCTAGGAATACATGACCTAAATGTGCATCGCAACGCACGCAGAGGATCTCTTCACGTTGACCATCGGCATCCAATTCGCGTTTAACCGTGGAGTCAATATCATCGTCAAAGGAAGGCCAGCCGCAACCGGAAGAAAATTGACTGGAGCCACGAAATAAGGCTAATCCACAACGACGACAGAGGTAGGTTCCTCGGGTAACGACCTCATTGTATTGGCCGGTATGAGGATACTCCGTTGCTTTATCGCAGATGATGCGTTTGGCAAGTGGGGTTAAACTGGCGGTTTTATCGAGATAGTTATCCAAGGTTGTTCCTTTTCATTTCACTCCTTCCCTACGTCCCTCGGCTTGACCGAGGGACGTAGGATATTCAGCCTACGATCTCTACTATTGTGCTTGGCAAATTTTATCCGCCATATACCCAATAGCACCCGCATAATAAATGGAATTATTATAACGTAAGATCATTTTATAATTTGGGAATGCTAAGAAAGTAGGGCCGCCTAAAGGTTGCACAATACTAGCTTGCATGTTTTGATAAGGTAAAGGTTCGCCCTTTTCGGTGCGCACACCTAAACGGTTCCAATCACTTACCGCACGCATATTGTCCTTACCTTCTAATTTCATATCAAACTCACGGGGTAACTTCACTTGGATAGCCCAAGGTTCACCGACTTGCCAACCATTTTGTTTCATGTAATTAGCAATAGAGGCAAAGGTGTCAGGTTTACTTTTCCAAATGTCTTTACGACCATCACCATCATAATCCACGGCGTATTTAACCCAGCTAGAAGGTAAAAATTGGGGTTGACCAGAAGCACCAGCCCATTCGCCTTTAAAATCCTGTAAATCCACATGGCCTTCATTCAGAATACGTAAGGCAATAAACAATTCTTTTCTAAAGAAATCTTTACGTTTTGAATCATACGCTAAAGTAGCTAGCGCTTTGATGACCGGGAAATTACCCATATAAGTACCATAACTGGTTTCCATTCCCCAGAACGAAACGATGAAGCAAGGGTTCACTCCAAAACGCTCACCTACAGCGTCCAATACTTCTTTGTTCTTTTTATATTCTTTGCGACCAATTGCAATGCGATAGTTATCCGCACGCGAATTACGATATTTCATAAAGGTCAAACGATGCTCAGGTTGTGAATGCATGAAGCTTTTTATCTGCCGACTTGGTTCATGAATACCGGCAAATGCTTCGTCAAAAAGTTGCGGGGAGATACCTTGTGCTAAAGCTTCAGTTCGCACTTGCGCAACCCAGTCTTTCCAATTTTCCTGCGCAAAAGCCCATTGATATGCTAGCGTGAATGCTATTGCTGTTAGAGCAATTCCCCACTTTTTCATCTTTTTCCCCTAAATAGTTGTTATTAATTAACCATTGTTTCTTTATTTCGCACATCATTGAAATCACTTTAATTTTTTCAATAAAATCACTATTTTTATTAATAAACTAAGGTGTATTCTAATAAGATAGACCATATTTATAAAATTAGCTGATTATGGAAATTAGATACTTGAATGCAGCAACAATTCATTCTGCATTCCTTACCGCTTGTGATTTTATCATTTCAAATCGTGAAAATCTTAACGCGATTAATTTATTTCCCGTAGCCGACGGTGATACTGGCGATAATATGTCTGCCACTGCTTTATCCGTCATTCATCATTCTTCAGCAAAGTCCACTTTAAAAGACACCCTACAATCTCTGGCCACTTCTGCTTTACTTGGGGCCCGCGGTAACTCTGGGATGATTTTTTCACAGTTCTTTAATGGTCTTACGGAAACACCTCTTGAATCTGAAGAAATAAACACCACCACATTTGCTCAATTAATTAGCAAAGCGAGTCAAAGTGTACGCTCAGCGATTTTACATCCAGTGGAGGGAACGATTATCACTGTGATTGATGCTTGGTCCGCCAGTATGAATCGTTTAGCCCAAGATTTTCCATGCTTTAAAAATTTAATCACGCAAACCTTGACTGAGGTCAACCAAGCTTTACAAAATACTACAAACTCATTGCCCGTGCTCAAAGAAGCGCATGTGGTCGATGCAGGTGCTTTAGGCTTTTTTCATTTTATCAGCGGATTCGCGGATTACCTAGCAAATCCCAGGGAAATTGATAAAAACCATCATCCTTTAGAATGTACTGAACCGCATCATGATTTACCCAGCAATGGCGCACCCCCAGATCAACGTTACTGTACGGAAATTATGCTTTCTGGTGATAATATTGATCGCATCACGATCGCACAACAACTGGAACAATACGGTGATTGCGTAGTAAGTAGTGGTAACACCAAACTCGCACGCTTTCACTTGCATTGTAATAAACCAGACGTTGTTTTCTCATCGCTATTAGAAGCAGGCACCATTACCCAAGCGAAAGCTCAAGACATGTTGCGGCAATTTCAAATGATTCATGAGCGCAAATATCCCATCGCATTGGTTACTGATTCCACTGCAGACATTCCGCAAGCGCTGTTGGATGAATATCAAATTCATATAATTCAATTGAATATGCATTTAGACAATCATCATTTATTAGATAGAATTTGCGTGGATCAAAACTCTTTTTATGATAATTTGACTACACTCAAAACTTATCCAACCACGTCTTTTCCTTCTCCCGCTATTTTAGAAGAGCAGATAGGGCATTTAGCCAATCATTATGAACATGTTTTAATTTTACCAATCTCCCAAGCCTTAAGTGGAACTCATGATGCCATTGCTAAAGCGTCGCAAAACTTTGCCAATGTCCAGGTAATGAACACTCGTCTTACCTCTGGAGGCTTAGGCTTTTTACTCATCCATGCGGCCCAAATGATTGCTAAAGGACAAGGTTTGGAAGAGGTCAAATCCTCCTTAGAAGCTCAAATTGCAAAAATTAATACCTATGTGTTCGTGGATAAATTTGATTCTTTAATACGCTGCGGCCGCATCAGTAAAATTGGCGGAAAGATTGCCCAATTTGCCCATCTAAGACCCATCATTATCTTAAATGAACAAGGGAAAGCAGTCATTTATGATAAAGCATTTAGCGAAGCAAAAGGTTTAAGCAAAATAGTAGGCCACGTCAATGAGCAGCGTAAAGATGAACCTTTAGCCGCTTATTGTATAGTTCATGCCGGTGCACCAGAAAAAGCCGCGGAATTTGCACAAATGACTACAGAAGCATTTGGACAACCACCAACCTTTATTGAACATGCATCGACAGCTATTGGTTTACATGCTGGCAAAGGTTGCTTAGGATTAGTGACCATGTTGAAGTAAGTCTTACTCACTACGTAAAGACACCATCGGCTCTAATTTGGCTGCGCGTCGGGCGGGGTAAAAACCGAAGAAAATGCCGGTGGCTGCAGATACTAAAAAGCCTGCGAGGGGAGGGATGAGATAAATTGAAAAGGTCCAATGACTGAAAAAGGCGACAATGCGGGTAAAAATAAGGCCTAAAATCACTCCTAAAATACCTCCTAATAAAGCCAAGATAACCGATTCCGCTAAAAATAAAGCTTGAATCTCGCTGTCCTTTGCGCCTACTGCTTTGCGAATACCAATTTCTTTTTTGCGCTCGCTGACGGAAACTAACATGACGTTCATTACCCCAATTCCGCCTACCAACAAAGAAACGCCACCAATCACTGCGAGTAATAGCGTAAAAATGCGTCCCTGACTCTCCATGCTGGCAATAATCTGTTTCGCACTGCGGGGAAAAACGCTTAATTTAGGGGCTAGGGTGTTAATCCGTTGTTTGAGTTCTTCAATCACCTCATCAATAGGACTGTCGGCTTTTAACAACATCACCGCATTATTAATTTTCGCATCCTTACTGATTACACTAATTCCATTCAGTGGAATAATGGCGGCTTGATTGATATCCTCATTAAAAAAGCCGTTTTCCTTCCAAGGTTCGGCAATGCCGATGATGGTGTATAACGCTTGGCCTATGCGCAGCTGTTTACCAATAGGATCATCCATACTCATTTCTTTAATTTGGCGAGCCAGCCCATCGCCAATCACGCAGAAATGTTCAAAGGACTCTACAAAAGAAACGAAATGTCCTTTCGCTAAATTAATTTTTATAATGTCTGCTAAATTATCATCTGCGCCAATGACCACGCCTTGCATGGTTTTTCCTTGGAAGCTTAAAGGCTGATACGCTGTGCTATAAGGTGCAATTTTTAAAATAGAAGGAATGGGATCCCCGAGTTGCTGCCATTGCTCACTCGATAACAAATCGCCCCCACTATGGGATTTACTGGGCATTTTTTCATAAACAGCGACTGCTAATAAATCAGTGCCTAAGGCTTTAAATTGTTCTAAAGCTTTTTCCGTAGCTAATTGACCACAACTTAGCAAAGCAACTACTGCAGCAGTACCGACTAAAATACCTAAAACGGCGAGAAAAGAACGTAATTTGGCGGCGGTTAAATTAACTAACGCTTGCTGAGCATGAATTAAAAATTTCATGCGACGGCCTCCGCAACAATCTCTCCATCAGCAATAGTAATACTTCGCTTACACTGCGCGGCGATTTCTTTATCGTGAGTCACCAAAATTAAAGTGCGGCCTTCAGCATGTAAATTTAAAAATAAATTCATCACTTCTGAACCTGTTCGCGAATCCAAAGCACCAGTAGGTTCATCCGCCAAAATCACTTTAGGTTCGGTCACCAAAGCTCGGGCTATAGCCACACGTTGCTGCTGTCCTCCCGAAAGTTGCGTAGGACGATGTTGCGCATATTGGCGCATCCCCACTCGTTCTAAAGCATTTAAAACTCTTTCTTCCATTTCTGCAGGACTTACTTCGCGATAAGTCAGCGGCAAAGCTACATTTTGCTGGGCAGTAAATCGCGGAAGTAGATTGAATTGTTGAAAAACAAAACCAATACTTTGATTACGTAAATCCGCCAATTCATCAGCAGTTAAACCGGCTACATTTCTATTTTTTAAATGATAAGTTCCCGAATCTGCCTTATCTAAAAGACCAATGATATTCATTAACGTCGACTTACCCGAACCTGAAGCCCCTACAATGGCTAACAGTTCACCCTCGTTCACCGACAAAGAAATATTATTGAGTACGGTGGAGCTGATTCCTTCCAGATGATAAGTCTTCACTAAATTACTGAGCTTGATTAAAGCACTATCAGTCATACAGCACCACTTCTCCGTTTTTCAAACCCGATTCAATGACAACGGAATCCGCTTGCGCAGGTCCGGTAGTAATGATCCGTTTTTCTATGGTGCCTTGCGCGAGTTGCACATTGACGATGCTATTTCCTTTTTCGCGTTTCACTGCTGAAATTGGAATTAACAATTGATTATCATTATCCACATTTAATTCAATGGCAGCACTCATGCCCACTTTAATCCAGGGCTGCTGCTCTTTGGTTAATTGCTTAACTTCAACAACCGCTGTAAAAGAAGGAAGACCTCCGCCATTAGTACTCGAAGCTTGCGCATTGACAGCTACCAACTCGCCTTTCAATTGATGTTTACCAAAAGCAATACCGCTAATGGTGGCCTTCATACCTGGACGAATTTTATCAATATCAATTTCTGGCACATCAATCTCTATACTTATTCCTTGTAAATCACCCACTAAACCTATCACTTGACCAGGTTTCAAATTAGATCCAACCCCAACACGGTTAGTTTTATCTTCATTGGATTTAGGCGGATACAGCAATACGCCATCACTAGGTGCTTTTATTTGAATTAAATTATGATTGGCTGTAAGAATTTTACGGACTTTTTCAAAATCCGCCAAACTGAGTTGAGATAAATTTTGCGAATGCGTGTCGTCCATTTTTTCTAACATTTCTGTCAACTTTCTAGTGGATTGCATGAGACTTACTCGCGCATTGTCCACACTGGATTTTTCGCTTAAATAATTATTTTTAGACAACAAACCTGCGTCCCATAAATCTTGGGTACCTACAAACTTTGCTTTAGCGATGTTGTAACTGTCTTTGGCTTTAAGATAATCCGTCAACGTGTCGTTATATAATTTTTGTAATTCGTTGGAATTCAAAGTGAGAATTACATCGCCTTTTTTAACCATCTGACCATAATGAAAATGCATGCTTTCCACCACGGCTTCCATAGGACTGCTTAAAGTACTCTCATGTAAAGGTTGCACCGTGCCGGTAAAATGCAAGGTTTTGTGCATCACCTGTGGTTTGACCTCGTAAGTATTTCCAGAGTGTTTAGGATTGCTTTCACGACTACAAGCACTGAGAGTCAGAAAACACACTGTAATCAAGATTATTTTACAATAATTCATCATTCGCCATACCTTAGTTTAATTTGCCAATAGTCCAGCGTCGTTCCTAAAGTCCTTTGCAGCGTGGATAATTGATTGAGATACGCAATTTTAGCACCAATCAATCCTGATTGAGCTTGGATCAATTGGTTTTGCGTATTGTTAACATCCAAAGCGGAAGAAATGCCTGCTTGTTGTTTTTTCTTTTCGAGGGCATAAGATTGCTCAGCTAGCTTTACTTGTTTAACCGCAAGTTGATAACGTTTTGCCAAGCTTTCTATATTATGTACGGTGTTAGTAATGTTAGTAATCAGTGCTCTTTTCGCCGCAATTAAATTTAAGCGATCTTTTTCCAAACGTACTTTGGAGTTGATTAATTGGCTACGCCGACCAATATCATGTAAAGGCACCGTTAAAGTAATTCTGGCTGCTTCGGTGAGATTATCACCGCTATACACACCTCTTAAGCCACCAATGTTAGTCCCGGTCACATCACTGGCAATGCCACTTTGTACGCTGCCGGAGAGATCCAATTGCCAGAGTTGTTGATTTTTAGCAACCTTGTAGGCACGTTCGTCAGCACGGAGTGCCATTTTTAATGCCAGATAAGCAGCATTATGATTAAGTGCGATATCAATGGATTGTTGTAAATCAGGAATAATAATTTTATTTAAAGCAACATCGCTAGGCACGGACAAACGCATAAAGGGAGCAAGCCCAATAGTTTGTAAAAGATCTTGCGACGCGGTTTTAAAATCATTTTCCGCTTGCTCTACTAATAAACTTAAAGATTCAATTTGATAAGATTGCTGTACGTTTCCAGTAGGCTCTAATTGACCAGCCTCGATTTTTTTCTCATTAATCTCATAAGACTTTTGTGCTTCTTTTAATTGTAATCGTTGGTTTTGTAAATTATTACCACTTAAAACTAAGGAACGATATGAAATAATCACTTGGGTGACTTGATCAATCACCGATTGTTGTAAATTCAGTTTGTTCAGCCACTCTATATCTTGCGCGTTTAACAAACCCACTTCATTAATGGATTTACCAAAACCACGTAATAAGGGTTGAGTAATAGAAAAGCTCAACAGAGGGCTATAGCCATTTGCTCCAGACACATTATTAGGAATGGATAAATTTGCCTGTGTGCCCAATTTCGTTTTTAAATTAAATTCTGGACTGGCAATAAAACTATTGGAACTGGCACTACCTATTCCATTAAAAGTACTTTTTTGCGTTAACCCCGAAGCACCCAGCGCGTATTGCAATTCAAATTCATTATTAGCAAGACGTAATTGATAACGTTGTATAATACGATCTAATTCTGCGTTTTGAATATTCGCGTTATAACGCAAAGCCAATAAAATTGCTTCGCGCAGACTTAATTTTAAAATTGCTTTGTGATGTGAATCAGGCGAAGTAGGTAACTCTATCCAATGATGTAACATAAACTCTGGATTATTGATCGCTGTACGTAAACGTCCTGCTGCTTCTTTAACTCGAAGTGCCTCTGCGTTAGGATCATTCGTCCAGTTATACAAATTGCGATGCACGGAAGGTGTTTTTTGCGCTGCACAGAGTACAGGGCTGCATAAACCTAAGATCAGGAAAATCGGTAATAGCATTCTGGGTATTTTTTTAAAATTCACGGAGCACATCACTTTGTTATGATTCATTTTCCAGGCACTGTAAATCTTTGTTTATCTTGTAATCGTAATGCGGTCAAGGGGCCGCCCCAAATACAACCAGTATCAATGGCGTGGATTTTGGGATTTGGGCATTCCCCCATTAAAGCAGCCCAATGTCCAAAAACGATATCGGGTTGGATCTCTTTACGATGGGGTACGGCAAACCAGGGATAAATTCCTGGTGGCGCTGCTTTAATTGTTCCTTTGTAATTTAATTCCAATCGGCCTTCGGCATCGCAAAAACGCATACGGGTAAAACAATTGGTGATCAACTTTAATCGATCAATACCTACTAATTCTTCAGACCAGAGATCCGGCTGATTGCCATACATTAAAGCTAAAAATTCTTGATAGCGCTCACCACTTAACATCGCTTCTAATTCTTTTGCCAACGCTTGTGCTTGCGACAAATCCCAAAGAGGAGAAATGCCCGCGTGGCACATGAGCGTATTAAGCTCTTCTGAATAATATAAGATGGATTGGGCTCTTAACCAATGCCCTAATTCTTCCGCGTCATCAGCCAACATAACGTCTTGCAAAGTGTCATCATGACCTTTCCAAGGTCTGCCTCCGAATAATGATCCGAGCAAATGCAAATCATGATTACCTAAAGTAATGACTGGTTTAATCGGCAGCGTATGTATAAAACGTAATACGGCTAATGAATCGGGACCGCGATTAACTAAATCACCGACAAACCATAAACGATCGTTGCGATCATCAAAACCTATATGCTCCAGTAAACGGAGTAGTGGATCATAACAACCTTGTAGATCACCAATGGCGTAATCAGACACCGCGAGTTGCTCCTGGTTTTAACGATTGCGTATCGAGCTCTTGGTTTTGCCACTGACCGGTAGCGTTTAGCTGTTGTAAAGAAGGAATGGCTACAACTTGTTGCTGAGTAAACTGCGTTGTGTATTGTGCTTTATTCACTAAATCGACCGCAGACATAGTTTCCACCAAACCCGTATTCATCTGATGCACTTCTACAGTAGCCGGTAAAGCTACGGCATATTCTGAGAATACTACACCACTATGAATTTGTTGATTATGCGCTTGTTCAAAACGACTGATCACATCACCATTCGCATCCAAACTATGTAAACCTAAAGACAAAAAGCCATTTTGTATTGCTTGCCAATTTTTATATTGTGGGTGCTCGCGCATAAATAATTGATACATTTCTTGCGACATCAACATGCCACCGGGCACCATGAAAAGAGGCGCCTTGTTGATCATAATGCGTCCTTCTTCTAAGGACTTGGTTAACCATTGAATAAACTCCACACCTATTGCTTGCTCTTTTTCAATTAAAGACTCTGGTGTACCACCGGAAAAGGTTCCGCCATAACGACTAACACGGTTGGTGTGTGTTTTGCCCATGAATTCGGAAATATAGCGTTGAATAGCTATTGCGTCAGCACGAATTAAAATCGCGCCTAAGGTTCCTGCAGAACGGGAATCCTCATTAAGTAAAGCTAACCATACCGCTAAAACTTGTTCATTCCCAGCAATCCAAGAGAAACCACTGCTCGGCATCAAGGTGCGCGCTAAGAGTAAATTTAAACGACGACGAAATTCCGGTTCTGCTTCTTTTTGAAAATCATAATCATAATAAGCACCGGTGTTATCGAGACTTTCTAGCAGAGGATTCCACTCTTTTAACAATTGCCCATTATTATCGAAGAGCTGAATTTTATAATCGATAAATAGTTTACCTATGCCTTGCAAAACCGCAGCTGTATATAAGGCGTATTGCCATAATTTTTGTTCTTCTGATAACAAATTGGGTACATCTAATACCATGAACTCGTTAAAAAGGCTTAAAGCAGCCTCGGTACGATTGAGCGCATGATCGACCAACCCACCTGCTTGAGCATAATAACTGTTGGCGGTTTCGGGTAGATTTTGGCAATAATGGATCAAATTATCGATTAATACGGAGCACAAACTGTCATAACGTGATTCTTCTAAGCCACTTAACTCACGCATTTTAATCAATAAATTCTTACGCTTTTCTTCTGCCAAAAATTGTTCAGGTGTCACCATGCGAGTCAAATCTTTTATCGATTTAACTTGTGTTCCTAAGCTAGTTTTACGTTGACGATGAAACAAAACAACCTCCCAATCTCTTATTCTTTAATTTTACACTAATTGGAAATAAATTTCGCTAGTTGGACATATTCCGCAATGGAAATTTGCTCTGGTCTTTTAGTGCCATCAATGCCTAAATCACTTAATTCTGTTGCAGAAATGACCCCTTTTAGATTATTAATCAGGGTTTTACGGCGCATCGCAAAAGAGGCCGCCACGATCTCCCCTAATTTTTCTACTGCAACGACTGCATAAGGAGAATTTTGATGGGGGCTTAGACGGACAATGGCAGAATCCACTTTGGGTTGCGGGTCAAAAGCCTCTGGTGGCACGTCAAAGAGATGCTCTACCTCACAGTGATACTGCAACATTACACTTAAACGGCCATAATTTTTGCTACCTGGTCCTGAAGCCATACGCTCAACCACTTCTTTTTGTAACATAAAGTACATGTCTTTAATGTAGGAGGCAAATTGCAGCAAATGAATCAGTAAGGGCGTGGAGATATTATAAGGTAAATTACCCACTATTCTTAAATTATCCCCAAATTGATTGTAGTCCACGGTTAAAGCATCTGCGGAGATCAATTGCAATTTGCCCTGAGCAATAGGCAATTCACTCAAATAGGCTTGCAGGTCTCTATCAATTTCGACCGCTTTTAATTGGTTTAATTGGCGCAATAAGGGCTGAGTTAATGCCCCTAAACCTGGGCCTATTTCGAGAATATTATCATCCGGTTGCGGATTGATTACGTTTATAATATCTTGAATGACATGCTGATTTTGCAAGAAATTCTGACCAAAACGCTTACGTGGGCTATGCCTCACTTGATCACCTTTAAACACAAGAAAAGCGCAATTATAACGTGCTTGGGCGAGTTATCCTAATTATCCTAGGGAATCACTCAGAGCTCGACCCAACCTACAAGAAGGGGTAAAATTCCCCATCAAAAAGATTCCGAGGTTTATAAATTATGTCCTACCGTAAAATGTTAAAATCCAAGATTCATCGCGCTCGTGTCACGCAAGCAGATTTGGATTATGAAGGCAGTATCACTATTGCTCCCGAGCTTTTGCAAGCAGCCAACATCCTTCCCTATGAAGCGGTTAACGTATGGAATATCACCGCAGGAACTCGTTTCGAGACTTACGCCATTACTGGAGAGAAGGGCTCTACGGATATTTGTGTTAATGGGGCAGCGGCTCATTTGGTCTCTCTGGGAGATCTCATCATAATCGCTTCATTTGGCCAGGTTTTAGAAGAAGATTGCCACAGTTTGGTGCCAACTGTTGTTTTTGTTGATCAATTTAATCGGTTTAAAGAGATTAGACCCGAACGAGTAGGGGTTAAAAATCGTTTAGTTTTTGAGGCTTAATCAAATAAGGGGAAATCTATGCTAAACCATTTATTGGAATTACGCCGACGCACCCTACATACCCTGGTTTTTTTTGGAAGTTTATTTGCTTTCTTTTTCTTCTACACCGACGAACTTTTTAAGCTATTAGTTAGTCCTCTTTTGCATTCTTTACATGCAGAAGATCATTTAATTGCCACACAAGTCACATCGCCAGTCTTTACTCCACTGAAATTGGCAGCTGATGCTGCTTTTTTATTAACCACTCCCTTTGCTTTACTACAACTCTGGCGCTTTATTAGCCCCGGACTATACACCCGGGAAAAGAACCATCTACGTAGTGTGGTGTTATTGAGTATTTTATTATTTCTCATTGGCGTGTTGTTTTGCTTCTTTTTTGTACTGCCTTTTATGTTTCAATTCTTTACTCAAGCCATGCCCAAAGCCGTACGCTTCATGCCCGATATGGCCGATGCCATTGATTTTATTACCCGCATGTTGATTCTATTTGGCTTGAGCTTTCAAGTGCCTTTAATTTGTTTAGTTTTAGTACGTTTACGGCTAGTGACCGTACAAACTCTGCGACAGTTAAGGCCTTATTGGATAGTAGCAGCCTTCACCATTGGGATGTTATTGACCCCTCCTGATGTTTTCTCTCAGGTCATGCTAGCGCTACCCCTTTGTTTTCTTTATGAATTAGGTCTACTTTTAGCTCGTTTTCAATGGGATTTAAAAATCGGGCTGAAATCATCCTCAAGATATACTTAAACTATCCGATACAGTCATCAGAGGGCTCAATAAAAAGGAGCGTATGATGAATAAAGTAGCCAAGTTTAACATCGGAGATGTAGTAGTTCATAAACGCATTCGTTACCGAGCTATAGTGGTAGATGTTGATCCTTTATTTCAAGCGTCTGGCTCTTACAATCCTCAAGCAGAAAAGCACGATTTCGCTACTCGTAATCCCTGGTACAGACTTTTAGTGGATGAAAGCAGTCAAATGACCTATGTCGAAGAATGTTTGCTGATAGCAGATCCTGATACCAAGCCGATTAATAACCCTAACCTACGTAATTATTTACGCGGTCATGAAGGTGATTATCGTAATTTGCACTCCACGCACTAAACAAAGTCAGCGGCAGAACGCTGTTTTGCCGCTGAATAATCTAGGAATAACGCAGCATTAAAATAAGTAAAGCTACAAAAGCGATCAAACCTAAGGCCAAAAAACCCATGGTTGAAAAACTTTTGCCCAAATTTTC
>SCSO01000349.1 GCA_004297865.1 Legionella sp. | reverse complement strand
TGTTGTAATTGGATAAAAGTTTCCGACTCATTAAGATCGCGCCTAAGCCATAAGCCGATAATCCCTAATATACCTCCAGAAACAAAAAGAGCCCGCCAACCCCATTGCGTTACTTGCTCAGGGCCTAATACCGAGGTCATGTAAGCACAGGCAACGATGGCAATAAGCACACCGAGATTTGAGCCATTATTAGTCATGCTACTAATAAAAGCGCGGTGTTTACCATGAGCGGACTCAGACAGATAAATCATGGAACCCGCAAATTCGCCACCTATACAAAATCCCTGTAAAAGCCGGCAAAAAATGAGCAATATTGGCGCTAAGACCCCTACTTGGCTAAAGGTAGGCAGCAGACCGGTGAGGACTGATGAGATGGACATTAAAAAAATGGTAATCTTTAAGGTTTTAGCGCGCCCGAAACGGTCCCCTAAATGACCTAAGACTATAGATCCGATGGGACGTACGACAAAGCCAGCAGCAAATACTAAAAGCGTGGATAGTAAACTGACAATTTTATTGTCACTAGGGAAAAATAATTGCGCAATTATGGGAGATAGATATGCAAAAAGGCTAAATTCATACCACTCTAAAATGTTTCCCATAATACAGGCAAGTATATTTCTACGAGATTGCATAAATGGTCCGTCACAGAAAATGCGGAGTATAACTCATTTGCAAGTCCCAAGGTAGATTGAAAATGATGTAGCCTGTATTAGACGAAGTCGTAATACAGGAACAGAACCGCCCCAATGTACAAGGTGCCCACCGGGCGGATGAGGATCTTTCAATGTAGGTTGGGTCGAGACCCAACATAAAGATTTTAAAATCAATCGACTCTGACCCCATTGATTTTTATTTATTTTGCAATTCTTTTTCTATCGCTTTCACCAAACGCCCCGCAGTTGGCGAAGTCGTTGAGTAAAAATAAGTGACTAAATCCCCATTACGATTAATCAGATATTTATGAAAATTCCACTTGGGTGCACTGCCGAAACCTAATTCCTGATAAGCCCACTTATAAAAAGGGTGAGCATTGGGACCAGAAACCACTTCTTTGGCGGTTATCGGAAAGCTAACTCCATAATTAATTTGGCAAAAATTAGCAATTTCCTGTTCTGTTCCAGGCTCTTGTTGACCAAAATCATTGGAAGGCACTCCTATAATGACTAAACCCTGCTCTTTATATTTTTTGTATAACTCCTCTAAACCTGCATATTGAGGGGTAAAACCGCATTTGGAGGCGGTATTTACAACTAAGATGACTTTGCCGCGAAACGAGGAAAGTGGTAAAGGTTTGTGCCCTACTGCCGTGTTAAAAGAAAAATCATAGGCATTGATAGTTACTGCTTGCTCAGTCATTATTGTCCCTAATAAGATGATACATAAATAAAAAAACCATAATGCCTCCAAATAATAGGGGTGTAAAGCTAAAGATCATTGAGAAGTTTTTCATACCCCAAAATTGACATATAATTTGACAAAAAGGTATTAAAAAGGCATAATAAGACCAATTTTTAACCACTGTATGTTCACTAAAGGCCCCTGATAGGGTATAACAGACGAAATTAATATGAATCGTAATATATCAAGCAATTCAACTACTACAGGTTCTACTTCAGAAGAATCTTCTACCTCCGAACGTGGACCAATAAAAGTCGAAGAGAAATCCATTGACTTATTACATCGTATTAGCTTAGAAGATCTCCAACAAATGCTCGCTAGCGATCCCGGCTTACTGATTGAAAACTTCGCCCACTATGAACCCCAAATTTCCAGCGAAAAACCATTTAAAATAGAATTTGGTTCAGGAAGCTTTTCCAGGTTAAGAGGAGGTCGCTATATCGCCGAAGATAATAAAGTAAGCTTTTATGCTCAACGAAAAGTATTATCGGAAGCAAAACTTAAAACACTGCATGATAACAAACGCAACACTAGCCGAGATGAAGTCCTCGAAGCGACCAGGAAAGAGCTTAACTTCCTTACTCAAATTATTAAACGAAAAACTGCATTAGAAGCTAAAATTAAAGAACTTCAAAATGACGTATCCAACGCTAACCCAGATGAACTCTCAGCAATCAATAAAGAGCTAAGCGCCTTTAACCAAATTACTCAGTCGTTAGCCATAGAAGGAAACTTAATTTATAAAGAAGAAGAAAATAGTAGAAAAAAACCACAAATTTATCAATTTCTAAAAATAGCGGCCTTTAAAGATTTAAATTCTCTCCATCTATTTTTTGATCACGCGGGTTTGACAGAAAATGATCAACTTAAGAAAGCCATTCTCGAACATATTGTTAATAATATGGTTTCTATCGTACGCCGTTTGCATGCATATGATATTTATCATCTGGATCTTAAACCAGCAAACTTCTTATTGATGTCCAGTGGTCAAATTATCCTTGCCGATTTTGGTAGTGCCGCAATGAAAAAAGAGGATAATAGCTGGGATAGGATTTCTCAAATCAGTGATGCGAAATACACCTGCCCTTTTTTACCCTTTTACAGCAAATTAAATCCTTCTGCACCTTACAAAATACAAGATAATTGGGCTTTATCCCTATCGATTTTAAAAATGTATGGAATTGACCATACTAAAACTAATTATTCATTAACTTATAATATCCTTACTAGTATAGAACAAAAAGATGTAGTTAAAATTAACCAAGCCCATCAAAATGCTATAAGCGAATACACCAAGCTTTTGACTGAGATCAAAGCAAATCCAATATTTACGAGTATGCCAGCTAATATACAGGAAATTATTCTCAACGGATTAAATTTTAAATTACATATGAACCCGGACAATTCACTCAGTACTGAGCCTCTAGTAAATCCTGAAATTAATACGGAGATTATGCAGAATGCCTTAAAAACTGCTTATCAAAATATTGCTATTAAGAATCGTGATTATTTAGCAGATCTTCCCTCTAAAAAACCTAGGGATCAAACTATTCCTGATATAGAAACAGGTAGCTATATGGGCGTTGCTGCTGTAGGAATTGTAGATAGCGATTCTAATCCACCAAAGCTTAGCTCCAGCGCCCCATCCACTCCCAAAATGAAGGATACGGATGTCTTAGTTGACCACGCTAGAGCCAGTAGTGTTCCAGGTAATGACAGAGGTAAATCAGGTTTTTTCCTGTATAGACGGAAAGAAAAGCCTGTACCGCCCCGTGGGGATTCTTCTGGGCCAACATTCAACCCTGCTGCCAACTAGCCTTCGCTCTAAACAATGCTGGCAAATCTTGAATGGACTTTTTGATTTCCTGATCCAAACTAAAAGGTTCGCGTTCTTGCTGATAATACACGCCTAATGGAACTGGAAAATCTGGGAATGTGAGACGAGTTAAACGCATAGCATCGATAAATGATTGTGGATTATGTTTATAAACTTCTGGATCACTAGCCGTGGCGCGTGTAAATTCACCTGCATTCAATTTTAAAGCTTTATCCTTCTCAGCCCCAAAAATCAAAGGCTCTCCTTGCTCTAAAACAATGGTATTTTCTGCACGATTACTTTTTACCGCAAACTCATCGAAAGCCCCGTTATTAAAAATATTACAGTCCTGATAAATCTCCACAAATGAACAACCAGGATGTTCGTAAGCTTTTTTCAGGATAGTGGATAAATGATTAGGATCCTTATCCACCGCGCGGGCCACAAAACTTGCCCCCGAAGCCAAGGCAATAGTTAAAGGATTAATCGGTTCATTGGTCACACCCTGAGGAGAGGTTTTCGTCACCTGCCCTTTCTGCGAAGTCGGGGAAAATTGCCCTTTGGTTAAACCATAAACTTGGTTATTAAATAATAAAATATTCACATTCACGTTACGTCGCAAAATATGAATCAAATGATTGCCGCCAATACTTAACGCATCGCCGTCGCCGGTAACTACCCAAACAGTTAAATCATCGCGCATAGCCTTTAAGCCAGTTGCTACCGCCGTGGCTCGTCCATGGATAGTGTGAAAACCATACGTGTTCATGTAATAAGGTAAACGTCCTGCACAGCCAATTCCAGAAACAAAAACATGCTGCTCTGGTGCTAATCCTAAATCCGGTAATACCTTTTGCAAAGCCGCTAAAATCGCGTAGTCACCACAACCAGGACACCAGCGCACTTCATTCGCATTCGTAAAATCTTCGCGTTTATATTTGCTGTTCATAATGGGCCTCCGCTTGAATGGCCTTCACAAGATGGCTGACAGTAAAGGGTTGCCCATTACATTGATTAATGGATTGTGCGTCGACTAAATAGGTCGCGCGAATTAACTGACATAATTGTCCAGAATTCAACTCGGCCACTAGAATTTTGTCATAGGACTTCAATAAAGCACCTAAATCAGCAGGCAAAGGATTAAGATGGCGTAAATGCAAATAAGCAACCGGAATGCCTTGTTCTATACAGTGTAAAACCGCGGATTTTAAACTCCCGTAAGTGCTGCCCCAACCGATCAATAAAACTGGAGATTTAGCATCGCCTTCTAGCACTAAGGGTTCATAATCTTGCGCCACACCCGCGATTTTTTGCTGGCGTAAATTCACCATCTTTTGATGGTTATCTGCATCATAACTTACACGACCTTCTTCACCTTGCTTTTCTAACCCACCTAATTGATGAATAAAGTCTGGAGTTCCAGGTATATTCCAACTACGGCTTAATACTTCATCACGAGCAAAAGGTTTATTGAAACGATTGTAAGTAATTTCTGGTAACTTAATGGATTCTATAGTAGGCAACTCCCATGGCTCTGCAGCATTCGCTAAATAAGCATCTAAAAGCACGATCACGGGAGTCATGTATTTAATAGCGATTCTAAAAGCTTCAATAATGGTATGAAAACAATCCGACGGCGAACTCGCAGCAATCACTGGTAAAGGGGCTTCACCATGGCGACCATATAAAGCTTGGCGCAAATCGCTTTGACCCGTTTTAGTAGGTAAGCCTGTAGACGCTCCTGCCCGTTGCACATCAATAAGGACCAAAGGTAATTCAGTCACTACGGCCAAGCCCAAACTTTCGCTTTTTAAATCCAATCCCGGCCCGGAAGTAGTGGTTAAGGCTAAACGTCCAGCAAAAGCGGCACCTATACAGGCACAAATCGCAGCAATTTCATCTTCGGCTTGTAAGAGTTGCACCCCATACTCACTTAAACGGGCTGCTTCATGTAAAATCGCTGAAGAAGGTGTGATGGGATAACCAGAAACTAGCATAGGGGTTTGAGTGCCCGTCGCAACAGTGGCTAAAGCTAAACCAACTGCTTCCACTCCAGTAATTTGCCGATATTCGCCTGATTGACGATTGGTCTCCCCCAACATAAATTCGCGGCGGGAAAGCTCTAAAGTCATCGCGTAATTGTAACCCGCCAACAAAGACAATTCGTTAGCCTTAGCCACTTCCGGTTTATTCTTAAATTTTTTGCTGATAAAGGTCTGACAAGTGCTTGTAGGCAGATCAAATAGCCATAACACCAAGCCTAGGACATAGAAATTTTTGGTTTTGGCTGCTTGCGGTTTAGTTAAGTCTAAGCCATTTACTGCTAGCATGGTTTGCGAAATCAAAGGAAAAGAAACGAGTTGATAATGTTCGGCACAATTATCCAAGAAGCTTTTCTCCATGCCGGCTTTTTGCCAATCCTTATCCTGGAAACTGTCTTCATTTATAATCAGCAAACCACCCTGATTTAAATGCTGTAACGAATTTTTCAAAGCAGCAGGATTTAAAGCAACGAGTACATCCAAGGATTCGCCGGCAGTGAAAATAGCACGTTCTGCCATGGCTAATTGGAACCCTGACACCCCACCGACCGTGCCCGCAGGTGCTCTAATTTCCGCAGGAAAATCCGGTAAGGTGCGCACATCACGCCCTGTTAAGGCAGCGCTAATAGTCAGTTGTTCGCCGACCAATTGTACCCCATCACCAGAATCACCAGTGATTCGAATTACTACCACGTCAGTTGTTGACATAGAGTCTCGCTTCTTGCATGAGTTGTCGCATGTGTCTTACCGCCTCTTTTAAACCCACAAATAAAGCGCGAGCGATAATGGCATGGCCAATGTTAAGTTCATGTAATTCTTTAATAGCAGCTATGGGTCTTACATTATGGTAATGCAAACCATGACCCGCATTTACAATGAGATTCAGACTGGCAGCATAGGCTGCAGCCTCTTTAATTCTTTGTAATTCTTCCAACTGGGCTTCAGGTCGCATTGCATCCGCATAACAACCGGTATGAATTTCAATGACCGGAGCACCTATTTCAGCAGCAGCTTTAATCTGTGCAAAATCGGGGTCAATAAATAAAGAGACTTCGCTGCCCATAGCCTGCATACGACGAACTGCTTCGGCAACTGCTTTTTGGTGAGTTAAAACATCTAATCCACCCTCTGTAGTTAATTCTTCCCTTTTTTCCGGAACTAAACAAGTATGTAAGGGGGAAATTTCTTCTGCAAAATCAAGCATAGCAGGTGTTATCGCTAATTCAAGGTTCATACGTGTTTGCAATACTTCTTTAATTAAACGTACATCACGGGCTTGAATATGGCGTAAATCCTCGCGCATATGTAAAGTAATCCCATCTGCACCGGCTTCCTCAGCCTCAATAGCGGCTTGTACAGGATCAGGATAAATAGTACCGCGAGCCTGTCGCAGGGTAGCAATATGATCAATGTTAACACCTAGAAACAACTCTTTATTCATTATGCACCACAAAATATAAAATAGAGATTATAATGCCCATTAACCGCTGAGTATAGCCATTCGGCATAGTACCATTCAGATTACATTTTACTCGCTGCGTATAAAGCACGAGCTTTAATTTCTCGCCCACCGACCAAATCATCAATGGCTTGCCGCATAATGTATTTGGCTGACTTCAAATAATGTGCCTCGTGCAACTCATCTGCTGCTAAAGCCAAGATATGTTCCCCGGGAATACCCTGTTTAGTCCGCACGATCCCCTCACCAATGACAAATTGATAATGCCACTCGGGCTGGATATCTTCCTCAGTACGGGCATCCTTAAGCAAAGAAAAAGACGCGCCGGAGGCGGTTAGCAAAGTCCATTCAAAACGCCGCAAAAGCGCCTCTAGAGCAATCGGCTCAGTGGTCGCTACTAAAGCATTTAAAGTCTGCAGGTAAGCCGAGTATAAATTAGCATCCGGATATAAAGGACTTAACACATAATATAAGAGTTCATTCACATATAAGCCGGAAAACAGTGAATCGCCTTGCAGTCCTAGGGGAGGCTGATTACTTTCCACCGCGCTGACATAATAACGCTCACGACGTTCATCGAAGCTGACCCATAAAGGGTTGAATGCTTGTAATAGTGCTTGTTTTTTGGGGGTTCGCCCACCCTTATAAAGGCAGGTCACTAAACCTAGTTCCTGAGTATAAAAACTCACTCGGGCACTGGTGTCACCAGACCATTGTTTGTGTAACACCCAAGCTTGTAATGTTTTAGTCATAGCCCAATTGTTTTAGCATTCGCTCGTCATCCGACCAGCCGGATTTGACCTTGCACCAACACTGTAAAAAGACCTTTTTACCCAACATCTTTTCCATGTCTATCCGTGCGCTGGTGGCCATTTCTTTTAATTTTTGTCCTTTATCGCCAATGATCATCGCTTTGTGATTATCTTTTTCCACTAAGATCAAGGCATGAATCCGCACTAAAGTGCCTTCGTCTTTATAAGATTCAATATCTACTGTAACCGAATAAGGCAATTCCTGACCACAAAAGCGGAAAATTTTCTCGCGAATTAATTCTGCACACAAAAATTTAGTCGAGCGATCGGTAAATTGATCATCCGGAAACAGATGAGGTCCTTCGGGCAAATAGCCTCTTATCTTTTCTTCAAGCTCATCCACTTGCACACCTGTGCGTGCCGAAATCGGGATCATGGCTACAAAGTCATGACGTTGAGCCATTTCCTCCATCCAAGGCAATAATTGCGACTTATCGGCAATTTTATCGACTTTATTGATCACTAAAATGCAGGGCATTTGGGTTTTTTTAATTAAGCCTAAGACGTATTCGTCCTCTTCCTGCCAATGAGTGCCATCGACGATAAAAGCAATCACGTCTACATCGCGTAAAACACTAATCGCCGTTTTATTCATGATTTTATTCATGGCTTTTTTATTGCTTTGATGAATACCGGGAGTATCCACATAAACAAACTGATAGTCGCCTTCGGTCTGAATCCCTAAAATACTATGGCGGGTAGTTTGTGGTTTACGTGAAGTAATACTTAATTTTTGTTGTAAGATATTGTTTAATAACGTGGATTTTCCTACATTTGGTCTTCCCACTAAGGCTATATAGCCGCAATAACTGGTCATTTACTCTAAATTCCTGTTTAATTTTAAGACATTTTATCAGTCGACAGCCTAAAGTGCCAGCAAAATAAAATTAGCTGTTTAATACTTGCAATCTCTGTTTGAATACGGGTAACCTGAGCGCAAGTCTTTGCATTGAAACGATTTATGGATGAATATGTTGTAAGCAATGGACAAACGCAACGTTTAGTTCCTTTGC
>SCSO01000544.1 GCA_004297865.1 Legionella sp. | reverse complement strand
CAAAAAACTTTAACGGCTATGCGTGATGTACTCGTTGGCATAGAGCCTAGTGAAGTTTTAACCTGCGGCATCACTAATCAAAGGGAAACCACCTTAATTTGGAATAAGAAAACCGGGGAATGCCTAGCACCGGCCATAGTATGGCAAGATCGCCGCACCGCGGAATATTGTCAAAGTCTGATTGATTACTCCCCCATGATCCAAGAAAAAACCGGACTTTTGCCAGATGCCTATTTCTCCGCAAGTAAATTACATTGGTTATTACAGAATAATGCTGAGGCTCGTCGTTTAGCGGAACAAGAGCTTCTGGCTTTTGGAACTATTGATACTTTCCTAATTTGGCGTCTAACCCAAGGTGCAGAGCATGCTACAGATTGTACTAATGCCTCGCGAACCATGCTGTATAACATTCACCAGCAAGTTTGGGATGATGAATTATTAAGTTTATTCGCTATTCCCAAATCAGTGCTTCCACAGGTAAAAGACAGTGACGCTCATTTTGGCTTGATTGCAGCGGAGCATTTAGGTTTTGCTTTACCTATTACTGGTGTTGCAGGTGATCAGCAGGCTGCGTTAATTGGTCAAGGTTGTTTTGCTGCAGGCATGGTGAAGGCTACTTTTGGTACAGGTGCTTTTCTTCTGCTGAATACCGGCGAGCAGCCAGTAAAGTCAGAAAATCGTTTGCTGACCACTATTGCTTATAAAATCAAAGGACAGATTGCATATGGTCTTGAAGGTAGCATTTATCATGCGGGCACCACGGTCAAATGGTTGCGTGATGAAATGAAATTAATTAATTCTTCAGGCGAAACAGAAGAATTAGCGGCGAGTTTAGCGAGTAATGAAAACGTTTACTTAGTGTCTTCTTTTACAGGTTTAGGTGCGCCTTATTGGTTGTCTACTCCCGGTGCGATGATTTGTGGTTTATCACGTTCAACCAACCGTGCTCACATTGCTCGAGCAGCTCTTGAAGGTGTTTGCTATCAGACTCGTGAAGTTTTAAGATGCATGCGCGAAGACAGTCATTTGGCGCTCTCGCTATTACGAGTTGATGGCGGTATGGCGGATAATCGGTGGTTTTTACAATTTTTAGCAGATCAATGTCA
>SCSO01000348.1 GCA_004297865.1 Legionella sp. | reverse complement strand
ATTACTAAGGCTATGAGTGATACGAATAGTCTAGCTGCAATGAAAGTAACCGATTTCATGCAGTTGTGGTCGATTAATTAATCTAGAGAGGCAACAATCCTTGCGGATAGCTGCCTACTCTCTGTAGGTTTCAGTTGTAGAGGTTGTATATGTTGACTTACACTCAATGGTTAGGTCTTTTAGCTAATTGTCGTTTGGATCAATATCCTAGGGATTTTACAAATTCTTTGGCTAAGGTAACCGAAAAGCATACAGAATCGCAGGTCAATGCCAACCAAGAATTAGAATTTGTTCATTTCTATAACGTAGTACTAATTCTTCTTCAAGAAAATCGTAAGTCTGAATCCAAGTATGGTCTCTTTAATTATAAAGACCAACAAATCGATAGTTTAAAACTCATACCCGATATATTACTTGGTGATTTGCATTTTTGGAAATGTGTTGAATTTCTAGATAAACACAAATTTTTTACTGCACCTAATTTATATAATTTGTATCAAAACAGAAAGCATGCGGAATTTATTTTAAAATTACTTACAGTATTAAAATTTGATCAGCAGGGTTTATTAACCGCTGTGAATGTTGAAAAAGTAATGGCTAATGGAAAAAAAGCTAACTTTGTTATGCAAGTCTTGACTCAACTTTACAATATAGAGGGTTTGATTAAATTAGTTACACAAAGTCACTTTGATCGTCTCATAAATTATGATGGCGATGTAAATGATCTCTATGGGGTGAGCCTATTAATAGCAACAATTAACCGAAATAACTCGTCCAGTTTTTTCGCTAGTTTAAATGCGGATTTTTTTAATTTAATTATGCAGCATGCCTCATTAGCAACTCATATCAATCTAATTTTCTCCGCAATCGACCGAAAGTATACCTCTCAAGAGTCAATGAATCGCTTATTAAAGAATTCTCATAATATCGCTACTATCGCTATAATATTAAGGGAATTATCCTTTAAAGGTTTATCCGAAAAGGATAAATCCTATTGCTTCAAACAACTACTGGCTTATCCGCAACTGGATGTGCAATTGTTAAAGCTTTTTTTTACTAAAGTTCATGAATCTCTCTTTACAGATCAATTTACCCAATTTATTGATTTGCTTTTTGAACATTTGCAGGAATTATCAGCTATCACCAGACTGTTTATTTTGCTGAAGCAATTGAAAGGTAAAACGCTTAAGTATGAGAGAGTACTTTTTTTATTCCAATACAAAGCAGTCATGTTTAATCCTAAAATACTTGATTCACTAGAAGTATTAAGCAAAAAGGGTTTGTTATCTTCAGATCGCTTGGAAAAGTTGATGCTATTGTGCGCGCATTATCCTCCTGAGTCTGTTGTTGAGATTGAGGCTAAATTAATTGCACAAATCCAATTATTTGGAAAATCTCGACCTGACTCGGATGAGATAAAAGTGGCCAAAAGAAATCCAGATAAGTTATCCGCGCAATATAATCCTGATTTAAGACGTTTTTTGAGTGAGTTGGATAACAATAAGTTGCTTAATCCCATATTAATAGAGAGTGTAGAGATTGAAGGGGATGGAGTGACATGCCCAATCTCGGGTGCCCCTAAAGTCACTCCGGTTCGTTTAGGTAACCAGGGTTATGATCTTCATAATTTGTTGATGTTGAAGATTGAAACTTGTCAACAAGAAAGAAAAAACCCACAAACTGGTGATCTGTTTCGTTTAAATGAACTACTAGCAGATAGAACGGCTGCTAAGGATATTGCAAAGGCGATTGAGGAAGCTCTTAAAAAGAAGTTGAGTTCTCCTCAAAGCGAAATTGAAGATGATGATTCAGATCATTCTAGTTTTGAGTCTGTGAAAAATATAGATACGGATGAGTCTGAAGATGATGACGATACAAGCTCTTCTTCGTTGGGAATTAGTTAATAACTGTTGATTGGGTCATGACCCAATCAACAGTAAAATTTTATAAACCCATTTCATTTAAATTTTTCGATGCACTCCTGAAGTCGCTAATATTTTAGTGGCAATTTCTTCGATAGAAAATTTAGTGGAATTTAAATAAGGAATATTTTCCTTTTGATACATAGCCTCCACTTCACTAACTTCAATGCGGCATTGCTCAGCTGAGGCATATTTACTATTAGGGCGTCGCTCCGAACGAATTTGCTGTAAGCGATGAGGATCAATAGTTAGGCCAAATAATTTATTTTTATAAGGTCTAAGTACATCTGGCAGATGAAACCCCATTAAATCATCTTCGGTAAATGGATAGTTCGCCGCCAAAATACCATATTGTAAAGCCATATAAATACAGCTAGGTGTTTTCCCGCAACGAGACACGCCAATTAAAATAATATCGGCTTTATCATAGCCGCGAGTTTTCACACCATCATCATGATGCAAGGCAAAATCTACTGCTTCAATTCTATGGGTATAGGATTTGTCATTAGCAACACCATGAGTACGACCTACAGTATAAGATGATTTTTCATTGAGTTCGTTTTCGAGAGGACCAATAAATGTACTAAATAAATCGAACACACAGCCTTCTGCCATTTTTACGTGTTCTCTAATTTGGGGATTGACCAAGGTCATAAAAATTAAAGGTTTAATTCCGGCTTCTGCATAACATTGATTGATGGTTTTAACGACTTCTTCAGCTTTATCCATGGAGTCGATATAAGGAATAGTCGATTTTTCAAAAATGATATTTTCAAATTGGCTAATCAAACTATTGCCTAACATTTCCGCAGTAATTCCGGTACCATCGGAAAGCATAAACACGTGACGTTTCATTCATCATCCTCTTCAGTGTACATATTCATACTCATCTGCTATCTTAAAATGAATGCAGTGAAGCTAGGGGAAGGTTATCATGGAGTACGATAGATATAAAGCACATCATAAATTGTATATAATCGGCATCCTTTCTTTGCTTGGCTGCTTATCTTTATTACTATTCAGCTTATATATTTTACCCTATATGGTTTGGGGGGATTACTATGATGTTCCTGAATTTGTAGTGAGTTTAATTGCCTTTTTTGAAGACTTGAAGTATAGCTCTGCGAGTAGCCATTTTATTGTCTGGTTACTATTTTTCCTACCTGCACTTATTTGTGGTCTAATTTCCTATTACGTTTCTAATTATATAGATGATGAATTATTTGACATTAAGCCTGAGACTCCTGAAAAAGATAATTATGAGAAACAACGGCTAAAACGTTTAGAAAGACGTGAATCAGCCAACTTAAGCTTAAAAATTCTCGGCTTAATGTTTCTGATTTTCCTAGCTATTTTTCTAATTCAACTTATACTTTAATTAATCAGTGTAAGTGAATTGGGAGCATTCATGTTTAGCCTAAAACGTTGGAAAATCAATCGCTTAGTAAAAAAAATCAAAGCGATGCAAGCCTATAGATTTAATAATCAACCAGGCGATGAAGTATTAAAAAAGGAAATTGCGCATTATTTTGAATTAGCCAAGCTCTATGAGCATTTACGCTGTAATGCCAAATACCCAGAGGCCCTAATGATGGAAATGGAGTGCTATCGCGCAGCTGCTGCTATAGATAGTGCCGAAGCGCATTATATTTTGGGTAAAATGGGCATTGAAGAAGGAAAATTGCGTCAAAAATTGATTGATCAAGGCCTATTTAATAGCCCTGAGAATCAAGTCCAATGTCAATTAGCCTATGCTGAAGGGCATAAGCATTTACAAGCTGCTGAAAAGTTAAACCATATAGAAGCTAAACGTTTAAGAGGTCTTAGCATCATCAATGGCTGGGGAGTTGCCAGTGATAAAGAGGCTGGTTT
>SCSO01000347.1 GCA_004297865.1 Legionella sp. | reverse complement strand
GTTAATTCATTTTCTTTAGATTTTAATAAAACTTCTTGCTGTCTTATTTTGGTTCTGTATTTGATTAGCGAACTATGAATAAGATCCATCGCTTGTTTCTGTTCTGTATCGTCTGTGCTTCCTGTTTTGTGGGTATAGAAAAGAGGAGTACCTACTTGCTGTAACAATTTCATTTGTAACGCTTCTATCTCGCATTGATAAGTTTCAATTTGAGTTCGAATGGTTTTGCATTGACGTTTAAACGCAGTACTATTGGCTTTGTCATCCTGCTCTTCTTGATTTAAACGCTTACGCAAAGTCTCATCTTCATTTTCTTGTTTTTTATAGGCTTGCTCAGATAACTTGCATTTCAGTGAATCTAAATCTTTGCTTTTTTTTACGGTGAGAAATTCTACGCATTGATTATGGACAAAAGGAATAGGTGCTTTACTGACAAGGAACGCTTTTAATTCTGCAAAAGTTAAAGGTTTTTTAGTTAAAAAAAGTTTAATATGATCCTTCACGAACTCCTGTATATCGCAATCAACCAAAAGCATAATCACTCCTGACCATTACTTCTTTAAATCCATCTTAGAGGAGTTTGTATAAGCAGGCAACAGATTAATAATGGGGTTCAATCTCCCCTCACGGGTAGAAGGGAAAAATCTCCTAAATACTAAGCGCTTGAAGGGAGTAGAGAGTCTGCGTTATTATGCGTGCCATAATGATTTTAAAAATGCTGATCTAATATATGACTAATGTTGAATCCACCATTGATATTCAAGAGCTCAATAAATTTGCGCAACATGCAGAGACTTGGTGGGATCCACAAGGTCCGCTGAAAACCCTACATGACATCAATCCCGCACGAATGCAATTCATAACGCAACATACAACTTTAGAAGATAAACAAGTTCTAGACGTAGGATGCGGCGGCGGCATCTTAAGTGAAGCTATGGCAAAGGCAGGTGCTCAAGTGGTTGGCCTAGATGCAGAAGTCGAGGCGATAAACACTGCACAAGCCCATGCTAGCGCAAGCAAAGTTAATGTTGATTATATTTGTAGTCCCATTGAAGATTACGATCATGCACCTTTCGATGTCATCACCTGCATGGAAATGTTAGAACATGTGCCCAAGCCCGAATTAGTATTAGAACATTGCATGCGACTGCTAAAACCAGGTGGCTTATTATTAGTGTCTACTATTAATCGCAGTTTAATTGCTTATGGAACAGTGATTCTCGCCGCAGAATATATTTTGCGAATTCTTCCTCGACAAACACACGACTTTGATAAATTCATTACTCCAAGCGAATTAGCGACCATGGGACGACAGTTAGATTTGGAGTTAATTGATCTGCAAGGACTTGCCTATAATCCTTTATCACGCAAGGCAAGCTTAAGTCCCGATGTGACGATTAATTATTTATTAGCATGGAAAAAGCGGTGAACCCGCGATAAAGTTTTTCGCGGGAATAATATCACTCTGCTACTTTCTTTTTGGCGTATCGTTCTTGAAAACGTTGATAGGCATATTTGGCTTGGTCAGCGGTCACGACATCGACTTCATTACCATAAATATCAATTCTCGCTATATCCACTTTTTGACAACCCAAATAAGCAGGGGAGGCGCTGTAGTAGCTTAAAGCCTCTCTTAATGCTTTTTTACTAAATGGAGGACTTTCCAAGCGTTCGTAAAAATCGATTATGTCATCAAAAATACCAATTTTTAGGGGCTTAACTTGATTGGCTTTTTTAAAAAAAGCGGCAGGGAAATGCTCTATAAGCCAATCAATAATTTGTAGCTTATCTTTTCTAACCGGATTTGTTTGTTGATTCATAGTGTTACTCTGACTCATTATCACCCCAGATAAACTATCATATCTTGCTACATAGTCAAGCAGGGCAATTTTGCTCTATTTCCTGTAAGAGATTTCTCAATTGCTAGAGAGAAAATAGCATTTTTCCATGCTTTATTTTCCATGACAATAATTAACCTATTGTTTTTAATAGAAATTTATTAGGAGTCCCTCTTGGCGACAATGAATAAATTACCCCTGTTCGCAACAAACCAACTTGCATATACGCAAATCGGTTGCTACATTTAAGTCGTGACTTGTAAGGATATAAGTCATACAAATGGATTTGTAATCAGATGGATCTGATTTGTCAGGATGACAATAAGGACCGAAAGTCCTTATACGGATGACTGCGAAGCCAGGGCTTGCCCTGGCTTTTTTTATTTAGGCTACTAAATAACCTGAATGAGATAAAAACTTCTTATCTGGGAAGTACGCAAAAATGACTGAACCATTTTTAATGGTATTAATTAAGGGCTTAGCTAGGGTAGCAGCTACAGCGGGGCATCCCCAAGATAAACCGGCACGGCCAGCCTGCTTGATAAAGCTAGGCTCTACATACCAGGCTCCATGAATGACTACGCGGCGATTGAACGCATTATCATTGTAGCCGTGATCTAACCCTTGGATATTCAGGGAATAGCCTTTATGACCTATATAAGTATTTTTGGTGATATAAGTACCAAGACTAGATTGTTTACTCGATTCTTTATTCGAAAAACTCTTCGCATAGTTATTACCAGAGTTTTTACCATGAGCTACATAAGTATTGTATAAAAGGCGTTCTTTTCGGACGTCAAATACCCACATGCGTTGTTTATTAGAGGGTAAAGAATAGTCGATTACTGTTAACACGGGCTTTTTAACTGCGCCTCGTTTATCTGCGTTTTTGTAAGCGGTTAAAGCGAGCTTTAGCACTTTTTTATTTAGTTGCGGTGCTTTATTGCTTAAATGTTGTACTTGTGTATTAATATCATTTCCCGATCGCGCAAAAGAGGCAATGCTGGAAGTCAAGTTGGTCGTTAAAATGACGGTTGAGATTAGAGTAAATAAGGTATTCATACTGCTCCTTTCTTCTTTGTAATTCACCGTAATTGGCACTCAAAAAGAGTCAGATTATATTAATAAATGACCGTATTGTAAAATTTACAGCAGGCCAAATGGGGCATTTAAAAAAATATATTTAAATTCAATTAGTTACTTATCTGTCTCATTGGATATATGTATTAAATTTAATCAATAAGACCAATTAAAAAACCAGAAAGACCTTAATAAAAAGCAATATTTGTATACAATTGGTTCTATTGGTTTAAAATGAGTTCTAATTTTTGGGTTTAAAAACGCTGTTTTTTCTTTGTATGTAGCCCCATACGTCATATAATGTAACACAATTTTGCGCCTAATAGTTTGGAAAATTTAGGCCTTCAAACACATTATTTTTACGGCTATAAAGACCTCGGAGAACCCTATGCTTGAGAAGCAGTCCATTCCAGCCCCAGAAGGTATACGCGCTGCCATAAATCGTGCGTATCGTGGTGATGAATTATCCCTCATTACTGAGCTTTGTGAGAAGGCGGCTTTAGATTCACAGCAATTAGCTGCAACTAAAGCAGATGCGATGAAACTAGTCGAATCAGTTCGTACCTTACGTAAAAAGAGCACTGGAATTGATTCCTTTTTGACGGAATATGCTTTGTCTAGCGATGAAGGTATTGCCTTAATGTGCCTAGCAGAAGCTTTACTGCGTGTTCCTGATAACGCCACTATCGATAATTTAATTAAAGATAAGTTAGCTGGCGGGGATTGGAAATCACATCGCGGTCAGAGTGATTCCTTTTTCGTGAATGCAACCACCTGGGCTTTGATGCTGACAGGTAGAGTATTAACCCCCGAAAAGGCTGAAAATACCCTTACCAAAACCTTAATGAAGTTAGTTAATCGTAGCAGTGAAGCTGTAGTAAGAGCCGCAGTGGATAAAGCCATGCGCATCATGAGTAAGCAATTTGTCATGGGCAGAACGATTAACGAAGCCATTAGCCGTGCCAAAAAGAAAGAAGACCGGGGTTATCGTTATTCCTACGATATGTTAGGGGAAGCTGCCTTAACTGCGGTTGATGCTGAACGTTATTTTGAGGCGTACAAAGAAGCCATAGAAGAAATAGGTCAAAAAGCGCCAAAAAATTCAGATGTATATAGACGCGCGGGAATTTCCATCAAATTATCTGCCTTACATCCTCGTTATAATGAATCACAACGTGAACGGGTCATGGCTGAATTGCCAGCGAAGTTATTGGTTTTAGCTCGTTTAGCTAAGGATTATGACATTGGTTTAACCATCGATGCGGAAGAATCTGAGCGTCTAGATATCTCTTTGGATGTTATTGAAAAAGTGTTCGGCGATGATAGTTTAAATGGATGGAATGGCTTTGGTTTAGCTGTGCAATCTTACCAAAAGCGCGCTTTTTATGTCTTAGATTGGGTGGCTGCACTAGCTCGTAGTAAGCAACGCCGTATGATGGTGCGTTTGATCAAAGGCGCTTATTGGGATAGCGAAGTTAAAAAAACACAAATGCAAGGTCTCAACGAATACCCTGTTTTTACTCGAAAAGTATTTACCGATGTGTCTTTCCAGGCCTGTGCAAAAAAAATTCTTACCATGACCGATGCTATTTATCCGCAGTTTGCCACCCATAATGCTTATTCGGTAGCAATGATCTTAAATATCGTTGGCGATTATAAAGATTTTGAATTCCAATGCTTACATGGCATGGGTAATGAATTATACGAGCAAATTGTTCCCACAGATCGTCACGGGATACCTTGTCGTATTTATGCGCCTGTAGGGAGTCATGAAGATTTATTACCCTACTTAGTACGTCGCTTATTAGAAAATGGTGCTAACTCTTCCTTTGTGAATCGTATAGTCGACGACAATGCACCTATCTCCGAGTTAGTAGAAGATCCGGTGGCTAGGGCAAGAACTTTATTCAGTAGAATGAACAAGAATATTCCATTACCTGAAAATATCTTTTCTGGTAGAAAGAACTCTAAAGGTTTTGATTTTAGCAATCGTTTTGAGCGTTCTTTATTACAACAAGAATTATTAGAAATGGATTTGACCCAATGGAGTTCAGGCCCCATTGTGGCAGGAAATACTCGATTTAATGACGATATTAAAATTTGTGCACCACAGCAACCGTCCCGTCAAGTAGGTACCGTACAACATGCTACTTTAGCTGATGTGGAAAAGGCCTTGGTTCAAGCTGAAAAAACTTTTGCTGACTGGAGCAATACTTCCGTAGAAGAACGTGCTTCCTGTTTGCGACGTTTTGCTGATTTATTACAGGCTAATTGTGTAGAAATTCTTGCTTTAACTTGTCTGGAAGCGGGTAAAACTTGGAGTGATGGTGTTGCTGAAGTCCGGGAAGCCGTTGATTTTTGTCGTTATTACGCCACGCAAGCACAGCAATTACTCTCGCATCCTACCACGCTTCATGGTTACACGGGTGAGTTAAACGAACTGAGTTTACACCCTCGCGGTACAGTTCTTTGTATTAGTCCATGGAATTTCCCGCTGGCTATTTTTACCGGCCAAGTGGTTGCAGCTTTAGTCACAGGCAATTGTGTCATTGCTAAACCTGCAGAGCAAACCCCGCTAATTGCGGCTTATGCGGTTAAATTAATGCATCAAGCAGGGATTCCAACGGGTGCAGTGCAATTACTGCCTGGAACAGGAGAAACCGTGGGTGCCGCGTTAGTGGCCGATAAACGGATTAAAGCAGTCTTGTTTACGGGTTCAACGGAGACGGCAAACCTGATTAATCGAACTTTGGCGACACGTGGCGGGGAAATCATTCCTTTAGTGGCGGAAACGGGTGGTCAAAACGCCATGATTGTGGATTCTTCAGCACTTTTAGAGCAAGTAGTAGTGGATGCCGTGGTCTCAGCCTTTGGCAGCGCAGGGCAACGATGTTCAGCCTTACGGGTATTATTTGTGCAAGAAGAGGTGTATCCGCGTACGGTTGAGCTATTGAAAGGCGCTATGGGTGAATTAGTCGTTGGCGATCCGCGCTGGCTCACTTCGGATGTAGGGCCGGTGATTGATCAAGAGGCTTTGAATGGCTTAAAAAATCATGTAGAACAGATGAAAAAACGCTATGAGATCATATATCAATGTAAGATTGATGAGGAATTTGAATCTGGTTATTTCATGCCGCCCACTGCGATTGCCATTGATAATATTAATGCGCTGGAAAAAGAAGTTTTCGGACCGGTATTGCATGTCATTCAATTTAAACGTAAAGATTTAGATGCTGTAATTGAACAAATTAATAATACGGGTTATGGCTTAACTCTAGGAATTCACAGCCGAATTAACGAAACAGTGGAATACATTCGTAGTCGCGTGCACGCGGGAAATTGTTATGTTAACCGTAATATGACCGGTGCTGTGGTAGGCTTGCAACCATTTGGTGGTGAAGGGCTTTCTGGAACAG
>SCSO01000346.1 GCA_004297865.1 Legionella sp. | reverse complement strand
AGAACAATGGTTAGAAAAACAAATCGGCGAAGAACTATTACAACAGGAGAAACTGCAAATATCCGCTCCCGAATCTTTGCGGACATTACGCGCTGATCATCAACGATTGCTGCGATCGTTAACCCTATTAATCGATTATTTGCAGGAATTAAATATAGAATTAAAAGCCCAAATTAAAATAAACAAAAAAGATGAGACCATTGAGCGAGCTCATACTCTTTTTTGCCAATATATGAGCATTTATCATTGTTTAGAGAATCTTAAAAAGACTAAAGACAGTTTAGCTCATTTAAATTTTCATACTGAAAAAACCATGAATGAGAACCGTGCTCATATGCACAAAATTACTCAGGTTTACCAAGTGTTTTTTACGCATAATTTCCAACTTCATGAAGATTATAAAAGTTTAGTTAAAGGAGAGGTGACACGTTTCACTATTTTAAAGCAGGAGGAAATTAGTGAGTGCTCAGCTTGGTATCAAGGGTTACACCAATTGAATAGCTCTTTAACCCATTTATTACCGCAAGCGGCTCATAACCCGAATACCTTTTGGGGCACGGAGAATACCCCTGCTCAAGGTAGTGTACAGACCGCAATTCGCCGAGATTACCAGAGATTTCTGCAAAGTAGTGCATTACAAGTTGCAGGAATGGTTAAAGCCATCTGTTGGAATCCTTATTACTTAATTGAATGTTTTGTCAATGAAGGCTATACAGCATTTTTACAGACTTTTGTTAAGCGTCACCAGTGTGACTTACCATGGTTGCTCAACCTACAGTCACCCACACGCAGTAAAGACGCATGTATTTGGCCGCTTTTTGCACGTCAAGTGCGTTGGTCAAAATGTTCTGAGTTGCAACGTCTTGTGGAATTGTCTAATCGTTGCGAGCAATTGGTTAAAGATGGTGATTTGTTACCTACTGATACTGGTGAATTGGCCTTAATTCCTCGAAATACCGTCCTTTCAATCAATCAGGCGGCAAAACAGCGTTTAAGTCCTTTTATTTTAAGCAACTGTATTACTGATAAAACACAATTTAACCAAAAGTTAACTAATGCCGCGACTCATTTTACCCATTGGTTAATGCAGCCACGCAGCAATGCAAATTCTTTGAATGGTTTATTACTTTTTAGATTAGAAGAATGGAACGCTATCTCTCTAATGCAAAATGATATTGCTGGCTTACGCAGCAATTTAAATAGACATTTGCTTTTATTGGAGAAAGCTTTTGAAGAAGTTGGTGTTGATGATTCTTATAAAAAGAGATTACAAGAACTTAAAGGTTATTATGAACAACCCAGCTTACTCTTTTCAGTGACCTTACTGTATCATTTTATGAACTATATCAATGACATTGTGGAGGTATACGATTCTGGAAGTATTAGTTTATCTCCGCGGTATATGGATATTATTAGAGAGAAAAAGAATACACAAGAACAATTGACAAAAGCTTTTATTTCTTTATAGTCTGCAATTTTATTACATGGAAGTTTTTATGCCTTATCCCAGCTCTTCTGTCGCACACCCCTTCGTTATCGGTACATCAACCTGGTTCGTCAGTATGGTTGCTTTGCTCATCCCTACTTGTGTAATACTGGTTCCAAAAGGAAATACCAAAAATAATGCTCAAGGAGACTTTGACACAACGCAGCAGGATTTTGATCAAGCAACCGCGGATCTTGCTTCTAAAAAGAATGCGTTAAATGAAGCGAATCAACGTATCAATGATTTAACTTGCGCTATAACTGGGTATCCTACTTTTAATGCTCAAGTCTTTGCGCTGAATGATCGTTTAAAAAATGCGTCCGTAACTAAAACGCCGCTTGATTTTCTCGCCAGTGAATTGTTTCTTAATTTCGTTCCTGATAATTCTCAAACGGGAGAGAATGTCGTAGCAAGAACTTATCAAGAACCTTACCAAGATTGGGTAACAAGAAGAACTTATGTTTGTAATTCCTATCAGTGCCCTTCTAATGTCAATTGTTGTTACGTAACTCTGTCAAGGTTTGAAACCTTTTATAGAACTAAATACTACAACGAGATTACTAAAACCACAGAAAATTATCACAATATTGTAATGGGCTCTGGATTACAATTAGTGCCACTCAATTGCGGCTATTATTCACGGGCCTTTTCATTTTTATCTCCAATCAATGTAATCACCCGTGAAACTTCTCCAATTAGAGGTGGAGATATGCGCGCGGGAAGTGTTTATATACAAATAGAGAGAAATTACGGTTCTAGAGTACCTACTAGTTATGTGCTCGATTCCAGCATGATTAATACGCCAATCTCTGTCTCAGATAGTTCGACTCAAGTGATGGCGGCTAATTCTTTAGTCATGCAATTATTACAAGTTCTAGCTACAGCCGTTGTAGCCTTTAATGGTGCTAGCTCCAATTATCCTGCTTTACAAGATTCCTTTAAAATGAAAATCCCTGGTTTAGAAAGTTCTGTAGCAACAGCTAATATGGCTTTTTTTAATCAACAACAATTATTAGCTGATAAACAAACTGTATTGAATAATGCAGGTAGTGATTTTACTGTCGCATTATCGCTGTGGTTACCTTTGTTTTTTCTAATACCCCCTTTTTTAGGGATTGTCGCTTGTATGGTTGCCATGAAACTATCGAATGACAGTGATGAAGATAAGTCTTGTTGCCCTGTTTAGAGCGTAGCATTTGTAGGTTGGGTCGAGACCCAAACTACAAATCTTGAGCGGAGATGAAATGGTCATGTTGGGTCTTGACCCAACCTACAATAGAAACTTACTTGATCTGTTCTAAACCCTTAAGATAAGGTCTTAAGGCTTCTGGAATCGTGATCGAGCCATCTTTATTCTGATAGTTTTCCAAAATGGCTACTAGAGTTCTGCCGACTGCAAGACCAGAACCATTCAACGTATGCACCAATTCTGTTTCACGAGTTTCTGCATTTCGATATCTCGCTTTCATACGTCTCGCTTGAAAAGCTTCCGTATTTGAACAAGATGAAATTTCTCTATAGGTATTCTGACTAGGTAACCACACTTCTATATCATAAGTTTTTGCAGCACTAGCGCTCATATCACCCGTACATAAAGTGAGAACTCGATAAGGAAGCTCTAAGCGTTGTAAAATCATTTCCGCATGCTGAGTTAATTGTTCCAAAGCCTCATAAGATTGTTCCGGTTTAGTGACCCAAACCAATTCTACTTTTTCAAATTGATGCTGACGGATCATTCCCTTGGTGTCTTTACCATAAGAACCCGCCTCACTACGAAAACAAGGCGAATGACAAGTATATCGAATCGGTAATTCTTCCGGATTTAAAATAGTATCGCGTACCGTATTAGTGACGGGAATTTCCGAAGTGGATGTCAGGTAATAGCCCTGGTCTCCTGTTAACTTAAATAAATCTTCTTCAAATTTGGGTAATTGTCCCGTGCCCAACAAACTATCTGTGTTGACGATGTAAGGGACGTAGATTTCTTTATACCCATGTTCTTGAGTATGAATATCTAACATAAACTGAATGAGTGCTCGATGAAGGCGTGCGATTTGATCTTTCATTACGACAAAACGACTACCAGTAATTTTTGCGGCAAGGGCAAAATCCATCTGGCCTAAAGCCTCACCTAGCTCATCGTGAGATTTCACCTCAAAGTCAAAGGTCTTAGGAGTACCCCAACGACGTGCTTCAACATTATCGTTTTCATCTTTACCAACAGGGACTGATTCATGCGGAATATTGGGAGTTCTTAATACTATGGCTTCAACTTGCTGCAAAACTTGTTCTAATTCAGCTTTCTTTTGATCTAGTTCCGCACCTAAACGATTTACCTCTTCACGCATAGGTTCAATATTCTCTCCACGTGCTTTGGCTTCACCTATGGCTTTAGAACGTGAATTACGTTCGTTTTGTAACGATTGGGTAGCGATTTGCAACGCTTTTCTTTTTTCCTCAATACTTAAAAACTCGGAGGCATCAAATTGAAATCCGCGCTTGGCTAATTGGCTTGCAACAAATTCTGGGTTTTCTCGTAATAATTGATTATCTAACATATGCTACCACTCTTAATCATTAAGTTTGTTGAACGTATCCTAAGACAAAATAACGCGCCAAGTAAGTCCCTAAAATGACCATAGTCAAAGCGCCTATATTATTTAACACAATATTCAGTACTAACTTTAACCAGGCACCTTGTTCATAAAGAAATAAAGATTCGGCAGCAAAGCTAGAAAAGGTCGTGTAGGCACCTAAAAAACCAATAAAAAAGAACAAGCGCCAATATTCTTCACCACTATAGCGACCAACTAATAATGCTAAAAAAAAACCCGCCAGTAAAGAACCAAAAGTATTAACCACTAAGGTGCCGTAAGGAAAGCGCAAACCCAATAGATTTTGCGATGCCATTACGGTGAGATATCGAGATAAAGCTCCCAGAGCTCCGCCAAAGGCAATAGCTATGTAGGAAGCGAAGTCATTCACCGCACTATACCTCGCGTAGATTGATTTAAAGCATCAATCATAGGAATAACCTCAGGACATTCGCCTTGCATTAACTCCAAGTCAGTTACGGCTTGTTGTACAGTCAAACCTTTACGAAAAATAATCTTATAAGCACGACGTAGTCCATCTATGGCAGAAGAAGAAAACCCTCTACGGCGTAAGCCAACTGTGTTAATCCCACAAGCAGACGTGGCATGACCAGCAATCATGACATAAGGTAAAACATCTTTAGTCACGTAAGTAGCACGAGCAATAAACGCGTAGGCTCCTACTAAACAAAATTGATGAATGGCCGCATAACCGCCAATAATTGCGTAATCATTGATAGTGACATGTCCAGATAAAGCAGCATAGTTCACCATAATGATGTTATTACCTACGATGCAGTCGTGACCAATATGGGAATAAGCCATTAAGAAATTATTATCCCCTACACACGTAACTCCACGGCCTTTCAGGGTACCACGACTAATCATGCAATATTCGCGGATGACGTTATTATCACCTATTTCCAAACGTGTAGGTTCGCCTTGATAAGTAATGTCTTGCGGCGCATCACCTACAGAAGCAAATTGGAAAATTTTATTATTTTTACCAATGGTGGTCGGCCCTTCAATGACGACGTGCGGCCCTATCCAAGTATTTTCGCCAATTTCAACATCTGGGCCAATAATCGTACCAGGACCTACGGTGACCCCTTTTGCTAATTTTGCAGATGGGTGAATAATCGCTCTTTCATCTATCACTTTTTAATTTCCTTCGCTGCACTTAATAAATCCGCTGAACAAGCTAACTTATCTCCAACATAAGCTTCCCCATGCATTCGCCAAAAATCTCTCCTGCATCCTAAGAAACTTACTTCTAAACGTAGCTGATCTCCGGGTACAACAACTTGTTTAAATTTGGCATTATCGATACCAGCAAAAAAATGGATTATCTCAGTGCCTTCAGGTCGCTC
>SCSO01000345.1 GCA_004297865.1 Legionella sp. | reverse complement strand
GACAACTTCAGGGCGTTATTCATGCTGCTGGTTTGACTCATGATGCTTTCATCATGAAAAAACAAAGTAAAGAAATAGAACAAGTTTTAGCACCGAAAATTCAAGGGACTTTAAATTTACATCAAGCGACCCTGAATGAACCTTTAGATTTCTTTGTCTTATTTTCTTCCGTGGCATCTATTTTTGGTAATGCGGGTCAAAGTGATTATGCCTATGCCAATGCATTTTTAGATGATTTTGCCCAAGTACGGGAACAAGACCGTCAAGCGGGGAAATGTTTTGGAAAGACGCTTTCCATCAATTGGCCTTTATGGGAAGAAGGGGGAATTACTGTTGCAGCAGAGTATCAACAGACTTTAGAGCGGCAATTAGGAATTGTGAGTTTGACTACAGCGGAAGGACTAACGGCGTTTGTTGCTGCTTTAAATTCTGATTTAGCCCAATGTATAGTTTTACCTGGCCGGCAAACTAAATTAAAACAAAGCTTAAGAGAAGCTGCACAAATAAAAAATCATAAAGTACCAAAAATAGTGAACGTCGACCCACAACTGCGTGAACAAATTTCCCAATTATTAACACAAACCATAGCGGCAACTTTAAAGATTGCCCCGGAAAAACTAGATAAACAGGTTTCTTTTGAACATTATGGGATTGATTCCTTGATGATCATTCAATTGAATCAAGCTTTAGAAAAAGAATTTAAAGATCTTCCAAAAACTCTCTTTTTTGAATACCAAAATTTAGCCGATTTAATCGACTATTTTGTTAGCGAACATGCACCCACATTTAAACCTATCTCTACCCCCACTTTGGTGATGAATAATCAAGACATCGCCATTATTGGGATTGATGGCCGTTATCCCGAAGCGGAAAATTTAGCGCAGTTTTGGGAAAATTTAAAAATAGGTAAAGATTGTATTCGCGAAATTCCTGCAGAACGTTGGGATTGGACGCATTATTTTTCAACTCAAAAAGCTTCCGGTAAAACCTATAGTAAATGGGGTGGCTTTTTAAAACATGTTGATCACTTTGATCCTTTATTTTTTAATATTTCTCCTAGCGAAGCTGCCTTAATGGATCCGCAAGAGCGCCTATTTTTACAAACGGCATGGAATACTATTGAAGATGCCGGGCTTTCACGCACGCAATTGGCAGGGCAAAAAGTGGGCGTCTATGTTGGCGTAATGTACGGGCAATATCAATTGTTTGCGCAAGACCACGCTTTCGTGCCTACCAACTCGGTGTATGCGTCCATTGCAAATCGAGTATCGTATTTCTTTGATTTCCATGGGCCCAGTATGGCTTTGGATACGATGTGCTCTTCGTCATTAACAGCGATTCATCTGGCGTGTAAAAGTATTCAAAATGGAGAGTGTCAGTTGGCGTTAGCAGGTGGGGTGAATTTATGCTTGCATCCGAATAAATATTTATTATTAAGTGAGGGTTCATTTTTAGCCAGTGATGGTCATTGTCGAAGTTTTGGCGAAGGTGGAGATGGTTACGTCCCTGGTGAAGGAGTTGGTGCAGTATTACTGAAACCTTTAGCACAGGCTTTAGCGGACGGTGATCGTATTTATGCGGTGATTAAAGGTTCACAACTAAACCATGGCGGAAAAACCAATGGCTATACAGTACCTAATCCTAATGCACAGGCGCAATTAATTGCTTCTACTTATCAGCAGGCTCAAGTCAATCCAGCAGAGCTTAGTTATTTAGAAGCACATGGCACTGGAACTTCTTTAGGTGATCCCATAGAAATCGCCGGTTTAAATAAAGCTTTTGCAGCCCATGGTTTGCAACACTGCGCCATAGGTTCTGTAAAAGCGAACATAGGTCATTGTGAATCCGCGGCAGGAATTGCTGCAGTGACCAAAGTAGTCCTACAGCTACAACATAAGATGTTAGTGCCTTCAATTGGATCGGATACTTTAAACCGCAATATACAGTGGGAACAAACGCCCTTTAAGGTGCAACAACAATTAAGCCCTTGGCAAGGAACGCGAATTTCTGGAATAAGTTCTTTTGGTGCCGGTGGAGCAAATGCCCACTTAATTCTCAGCGAAGCGCCCAATAATGTTAAACCTTATGCTAATAAATCGCATTACCTCTGTACATTGTCTGCTAAGACAGATTGGGCTTTGGCGCAAAAGAAACGTGATTTAGTGCAATGGATAAAACAAAACCCGCAAGCTCATTTAGAAAGTGTGTCTTACACCTTAAATGCTGGACGCACTCATTTTCCCCAGCGTGCAGCTTGGGTGGTCAGTTCTTTAACTGAATTACTAGAACAACTGGAATCTAATCAACAACTATTTGCTGAAACCAGTTTAAATCAGTTGGCCCAAGCTTATCTCGCAGGGCAAGATTTAGATTGGCAGCAATTGCATGCGCAAGAAGCAAAGATCAAAATCGCCTTACCTACTTATCCTTTTGCCAAAGAATCGTATTGGTTTAACCAACTGGAAGAGGAAATAATAGAGAATGAACTGACTTCTGTAACCAGTCCGTTGAATGATAAGTTAGAGGCCTATTTGACTCGCCAAGTGGTGCAACTTCTTAAAGTAAAAGCGCATCAATTAGATCCAAGCAAAAATTTAGGCGAATATGGCATGGATTCCGTGCATTTTGTGGAATTGGCGCAAAGTATTGCCAAAGAGTATCAAATCGATTTCACCCCGGCAGTTTTTTACACTAGTAGTAGTATTCGTACCATTAGCCAAACTCTTGCTGAACAATATGGCGAAGCAGTAGCTAAGGTGCATCAAACTGCTTTCAGTTTGCCTATGGTGACGCAAATCGCTCACAAGAAATTCGCAATTCCCAGTGAGATGAATGAAGCGATTGCTATTATCGGTATTCAAGGCACTTTTCCCCAATCTGCGGATGTTCATCAGTTTTGGGAGAATTTATCCGCGAACAAAGATCTAGTCAGTGAAGTTCCTGCTGATCGTTGGGATTGGCGACAATATTATGGAACGGGACCACATCAAAGTAATACTAAATGGGGTGGTTTTATCGCAGAGATGGATCAGTTTGATGCTGCCTTTTTTAATATTTCAGCACGAGAAGCGCATCTGATGGATCCGCAACAACGATTATTCTTGCAAAGTGTTTGGCAAAGTATTGAAGATGCAGGCTACAACCCTCTGGATTTATCAGGAAAAAAAGTAGCAGTATTCGCCGGGGTTGAATTCAATGAATATCAAACCTTAATTGCTAAGCAAGGCACAGAACATCATGGCTTTATTGCTACGGGTAGTTCGCATAGCATGATTGCAAATAGAGTGTCTTACTTTTTCAATTTCCATGGCCCCAGTGAAGCCATCGACACCGCTTGCTCCAGCTCATTGGTTGCTATACATCGAGCGATGCAAGCCTTGCGACAAGGGGAATGCGAATTAGCCATTGCCGGAGGAATTAGCTTAATGCTGGATCCGGAAACTACCGTGGTCACTAGTCAATTAGGTGCTTTATCTGCGGAAGGTCGCTGTAAAACTTTTGATAAGTCGGCCAATGGTTATGTTAAGGGCGAAGGTGTAGGTAGTTTACTTTTAAAGCCCTTAAAGCAAGCGCAACGCGATGGTGATTCTATCTATGCAGTAATTCGTGGTTCTGCTGTCAATCATGGTGGGAAGGCGCAATCATTAACCGCACCGAATGCCGCCATGCAAGCTGAATTATTACTCAGTGCGTACACGCAAGCGCAAATTCCTCCAGAAAGCATTTCATATATTGAAGCACATGGTACGGGTACTGCCTTAGGTGATCCAGTAGAAATTGAAGGTTTAAAATTAGCCTTTAAAACATTACTCGGCAGCCAATATGAGCAAAGCCGTATTGGTTTAGGTTCAGTGAAAACCAATATTGGACATTTAGAACCCGCATCAGGAATTGCGGGTGTGATTAAATTGCTCCTAGCAATGACTCATGAAACTCTGCCTGCAATCCAGCATTTACAGGAATTAAATCCGTTTATTAATTTAGAGAATAGTCCCTTTTACATAGTTAAAGAAAAGCAAGCTTGGCAGCGGCAACAAGAAAAGCCATTGCGCGCAGGAGTAAGCTCTTTTGGATTTGGTGGTACTAATGCGCATGTGGTGCTCGAAGAAGGGCGTCCTCACCAACAGTTGAAAACAGAGCAGCAATTAAGACCATATTATCTAATTACTCTGTCAGCAAAACAGGCTGAGAGCTTAGAACAAAAAATAAAAGATCTTTTACAATGGTTACCTACTCAAGACAACCTCTGTTTGGCTTCTTTGAGTTATACCTTAAATCAAGGGCGTGCGCATTTTGCCTATCGTTGTGCATTAGTGGTCAGCTCTATTGCAGAATTAATTCAAGCCTTAACACAGCTTAGCAATGACGAAACTCCTGACTATTGTTTATTAAACGAAGGTCAAAGTTGTTCTATGCAAGGCCCGGTGTTTGCTGAAATCTATGAAGCGGCAATGCAAGTCGTGATGCATCCGCAATCCAATGAACAATATCGACAAAAATTATTTGTGCTAGCGGATTTGTACACCAAACAATATCCCTTAGATTGGCCGCTTCTTTATCAAGGCGGACAACCGCAACGTCTTGCTGGGTTGCCTGCTTATCCTTTTAATAAGCAACGGTATTGGTTTGATTTGCAATTAACTACGACTCCAGTGTCACAAGTGATAACGAGCACAGCCCGAACTATGCCTACTGATTTACCTGGATCAGTAATGCACTATTTACGCGGGGTGTTTGCGGAAAAATTACGCACAGTGCCTGAGACAATTCAGGTGGATGAAACTTATGAGGTCTATGGAGTGGATTCCATTATCGGTTTAGAAATTACCAATCGTTTAGAACAAGACTTTGGTACCTTACCGAAAACGTTGTTGTATGAAAGAAATCAAATCAAAGATTTAGCGCAGTATTTTATTAAACAGCATAAAGATAAAGTCGCGACTTTAATTACGGCAGTCCCAGCTGTAGATGCTTTGCCAGCCATCACTATAGAAGCACCTAAAGCGAATCCTATGCCTGTTCTGCTTCCACAAACATCGCAAGACATTGCGATTATCGGTTTGCATGGCACTTTCCCCATGGCGAACACCATGGATGAATTCTGGGATAATTTAGTGCATGGACGTGATTGTGTGGGTGAAGTGCCCGCTGATCGTTGGAATTATAAAGACTATCCCGTACAAATAGGCACGGAAGAAAAATATTTTCCTCATGGAGGCTTTATCCCGGATGTGGATAAATTTGATCCGCTCTTTTTTAATATTTCCCCTCGCGATGCTAGCTTTATGGATCCGCAAGAACGCTTATTTATGCAGAGTGTTTGGTCAACTTTAGAAGATGCAGGGTACACGCGTGAAAAATTAAAAGTCAAAACCAATAACGAAGTCGGTGTGTTTGCGGGAGTGACTTATAATTTTTATCCTATTTTTATCGCTGAAGAATGGCAAAAAGGCAATCGTGTGCCCCTCGATGTGCAATCGTTCTCAGTAGCAAACCGTATCTCTTATTTTTTAAATCTACAGGGTCCGAGTTTAGTCGTTGATACGGCGTGTTCGTCTTCATTAGCTGCTATTCATTTAGCCTGTGACAGTATCCTGCGAGGTGATTGTCGCATGGCGATCGCTGGTGGGGTTAACTTATCTTTACATCCGAGCAAATATCATTTCTTAGGTAGTTTTAGTTTCATGTCGGATGTGGGACGGTGTACAAGTTTTGCTGAAGGAGGGACTGGTTATGTGCCTTCTGAAGGCGTGGGAGCGGTGCTTTTAAAACCATTAGCCGAGGCTATTGCAGATAATGATCATATTTACGGAGTGATTAAAGCGAGTAGTATGAACCATGGGGGTAAAACTAGCGGTTACACCGTACCAAATCCCAATGCGCAAGCCGATGTCATTTTAAAAACTTTAAATAAAGCAAAAATAGATGCGCGCAGTATTTCTTATATTGAAGCGCATGGTACAGGGACTGCCTTAGGTGATCCTATTGAGGTCCGTGGTTTGCAGGAGGCCTTTGAACAATTTACCGAAGAAAAACAATATTGTGCTATTGGTTCGGTGAAATCGAATTTAGGGCATTTGGAGTCAGCAGCTGGGATCTCGCAATTAGCGAAAGTTTTATTGCAAATGCAGCATAAACAATTAGTGCCCAGCATTCATGCAGAAAAACTAAATCCCTTTATCGATTTTGCTAACTCACCATTTTATGTACAACGAGAATTGAGTGCATGGCAACCTACGCAACAAGCACCACGACGTGCGGGCGTTAGCTCTTTTGGTGCTGGCGGGGCCAATGTGCATATGATAATTGAGGAATATGTTCCAGCCGTTAAATCTCAGGCAACAACCCAAGGTCCTTTCATCTTTGTTTTATCA
>SCSO01000543.1 GCA_004297865.1 Legionella sp. | reverse complement strand
CCCAGATCGGCCGATGCGTGACCAACCACGTCGGCGTGCGATCCTCGGCCAGCAGGCGCGCGACCTCGCGATACTGCCCAAGATAGAGGTCGAGATTGAAGAGGACGGCATCGGCGGCATTGGCCGAGTCGACCGCAATGATGTTGAGCTTGCCGAGCTTGAGGCGAAACGGCGGGTTGGTGTTGGTCGGGAAGACCTGACCGGCGAAAGGCAGCGCCGGCGGCTGGGGCCAGGCGCCGAGTTGCCAACCCGGGGGCGTTTGCGGCGGGCATTCCTGCTGCTTCGCGCCAGGCCCCAGCAACGTCGAGTTGGCATCGAGGAGAAAGAACCAGCCGGGACCGGCCCGGCTGCACAGTTCGTGATTGCCGCGGCTCAGCAGCCACGGCGCGACGGGCAGCAAGCGGGCTGCAGGCAGAAAGAAGTCGTCGCGCCAGTACGCCCATTTGTCGGGGATCGGACTGCCTTCCATGTTCTGGCTCCAGTATGCGGCGCCAATCGGCAGGTCCGGTTCGTCCTCGTCGTCGAGATCACCCGTATCGTAGAAGGTCACGGTCACGTCGCGGCCGTAGCCCGAAACGCGGGCTGGCACGACCATGCTCCCGGGGGTTCCGCGATAGTTGTAGTCGCCGACATGGATGATCAGGTCGGGCCGGCTCCCGACCTCTTCGTCCGACAACGTGCCGAACGGCCAAACATTCGCGAAGCCGTCGCCAGTGCAAGGTTGCGGCTTGCGCTTGGTGTCGCCGCGACAGCCGCTATCCCCCACGAGCACGACCCGACGCGGCGTGCCGAGTGAAACGACCGGCAGATCGATGCGCCGATCTCCAAGGAACACACTCGCCGTCACGCCGATGGGGTAGCGCGCCTCGCAAACCAGCACATCGTCGAACTGACCGCCCGCCGGACGTTGGCGCGGCGTCATGGTGATGGAGGTGCCGCCGTGGGTAGAGCGCAAGGCCGGGCACGCCATCGCCCGCTCGGCGACGCTGCGGACCATCGGAACAGGCTTGCCGTCCGTGCCTTCCCCGAACAGCACGAAGGCGAAGAAAGGAGGCGCAGTCCGCTGCGCCTGAACGGCGCCGTTCGCGACAAGGAAGGCGAGAACGGACACGACGACGAAGCAGACAAAGCGCATAGCGAAAGACTCCGGGACATTGCCGCGGCGGCAATGCTCACGCAGGATGTCAGAAAAGAACGATGAGGAAA
>SCSO01000493.1 GCA_004297865.1 Legionella sp. | reverse complement strand
CGACGACTCTGGCTCATGTCTTTAAATTCAATCGTGACGATATTGAGCTGTCGGAAGCGCTCATGTGGGCAAGACCGCACAAGCTGGATCAGATGAGGCTTGCTCCAGCGGTAGAGGCGATTATTTCGCGCGGGTTCTTTAACGATCCGTACTTTTTTGAGGAGTTTGAGGCTGAGTGGCCCGCTGCTGTCGGTATGCCGCAATCATCTCCCTCGTAGGCTCAGATAGCGGAAGGTTCTCAAGAGGCTCCCTTAGTGGGTCGACAGACTGGAAGCCCTGACCTTCATATATTTCCAGGGTCTTGGGTTCGATGTTCGAGAGCGTGTAGTAGGTAATGTAGCGCGGGATCCCCTGTATAGTCGTCGGCTGATACACGGTTGTGAGGTATTGCAGATCAGGCTGGGTCACATCGGTGAGATTCGTTTCTTCAAGTAGCTCACGGACAGCCGCTTCCTTGTTGGTCTCCTCACCTTCAACGGCGCCGCCAAACGAAGTCAGCATGCCGGGGTTGTTGATGGTCGGCTTATCATCTCGTTTTTGCAGGAGGAAGTGGCCTTCCTGGTCAATCAGTACGACACCTGCAGTACGGGCGGTCGCTAGCTGATCGCGCACCCATTTGTCGATTGTCCCGGCGCCCATGCAGAGGACGAGTTTTCCGTCCTCCCGAGCGCGTTGGATGGCGTCCCAGAGGGCGCTGTCTAGTGAAGCGATGGTGACGCTCGCCCGGTTGGTGAGGTTCTCGCTCAATTCCTCGGGGGTAAGCATTGGCTGATCAGGGTCTTCGCGGGAGAGGTAGGTGGGGAGCCAGTAGACTTGATCGGCAAGTTCGAACTGGTCGCGGTACATATGTCGTACGCGGTGCTGCCGACGGTTTTGATGAGGTTGGTATACCAGAACCACGTGATCCGAAAGCTCGCGTGCGAGCTGGAGCGTTGCGGCAATTTCTTTTGGATGATGGCCGTAGTCGGTGTATAGATTCTCGGCAAGCTTCTCAAAGCGGCGGTCTGTGCCGGGGAACTGTCCGAGCGCCGCGTTGACTGCCGACGCCGAACCAAGACTCAGGTACTCGGCGGCTTTTGCGACCAAGGTACCGTTGCGCCGATTATGTTCGCCTGGAAGGGCTAGTTTTACGACTTCATCGAGCACCCACGCCTTCGAAGCGTCGGCCTTAATGTAGTCGGCGTCTTCGCGCCACAAGATAGTTTGGTCGGACTGGCTGATGAATTGGCGGAAAGCATCGGTATATTCAGACTCCTCCGGATAGGTATCCGGGTGGTCATAGTCAACAGACGTTACGAGCGCCACCTGTGGACGGAAGTGGAGAAAGTTGCGGTCGTACTCATCGCACTCGTATACAAAGTATTCGCTCTTCGGGTCAAACTTGCCGCTTGGTCCGAAGGGCAGGGTCGTGCCAACCGAATAGCTCACGGGGATGCCCAGCTCCTGCATGAGCCACACCATCATCCCAGTGGTGGTCGTTTTACCGTGCGTACCGCTGATGGCAATCAGCTTGAG
>SCSO01000344.1 GCA_004297865.1 Legionella sp. | reverse complement strand
GATAGATCAGTGTTTAAATCTTATAGAGGGATTAACCCAGTTAGCCGAAGAACCGATTACCACCATATTCGATGAAGCAGCTTTGATTAAGGCAACTACATTAGATGAAGACCATATAAACACAGAAATTCCGCTAATCTCTTGAATTTATACCCCTATCTCTGGCAAGATGCGCTCAGTCTTGATTTTCCAGTGAGGAACCATGAAAATTCTCGTGGCAGTGAAGCGTGTGATAGACCCTTATGTAAAAATTCGTGTGAAAGCAGATAACACTGGTGTGGAACTGCAAAACATGAAAATGTCTATGAATCCCTTTGATGAAATCGCTATAGAAGAAGCATTACGTTTGCGCGAGCAAAATATAGCCACTGAAGTCGTGGCAGTGAGCATTGGTGCTGATAGTGCGCAAGAAACTTTAAGACATGCCCTAGCTTTAGGAGCGGATCGCGCTATTTTAATTAAAAGCGAAAAAAATTGGGAAAGTCTTAATATTGCTAAAATCTTACAAAAAGTGGTTACTGATGAACAGCCACAATTAGTTTTAATGGGTAAGCAAACCATTGACGGTGATAATAATCAAACCCCACAAATGCTCGCGGCTTTATTAGGTTGGCCTCAAGCTACTTATGCTTCTGCTATAAAGTGCAATGGGAGTGCGCTGGAAGTAACGCGCGAAATTGATGGTGGTTTAGAAACGCTTAAAGTGCAATTACCAGCAGTGGTGAGCACGGATTTACGTCTAAATGAACCACGCTATGCTAGTCTCCCTAATATTATGAAAGCTAAACGCAAACCTTTAGACATTAAAGAATTGGACAGTTTAGGTTTATCTTTAAAACAACATCTCGAAATCGTGAAAGTCTGTGCACCAGCAACGCGCAGCGGTGGGATCAAAGTAGACTCAGTAGCGACCTTATTGGATAAATTACAGAACGAAGCCAAAGTGCTTTGATTAAGGAGAATTCATGAGCGCTTTAGTATTGGTTGAACACGATAATCACACGATGCATCCTGCTACCCGAAATACTTTGGCAGCAGCGTTGCAATTAGATAGTAAACCTACTTTTTTAGTGGTTGGTCATCAATGTAAATCAGTAGCAGAACAAGTGGCAGCCTTGGCAGGTGTACATGCGGTTTGGTTGGTTGATCATTCAAGTTATGAGCATCAGTTGGCAGAGCAAGTGAGCCAAGTCGTAGTTTCCTTCGCGAATTCTTTCCAAGATATTTTGGCGCCTGCCAGTACCTTTGGTAAAAATATTAGCCCGCGCATTGCTGCTTCACTGGATGTGGCTCAAGTTTCTGATGTATCTAAAATTCTAGAACTCAATGTTTTCGAACACCCAATTTATGCAGGAAATGCGATAGAAACCGTACGCGTTCTTGATGAAATAAAAGTTTTGACTATAAGAACTACCGCTTTTAATCCGATCACTGCTACTCAAACTCCCTGTTGTGTCGAAAATATTAATACGGAACTTAACTTTAATAAAACAGAATTCGTCAAACACGATTTAAGTCAATCCTCACGCCCAGATTTAGGTTCTGCAAAGATTGTAGTTTCTGGCGGTCGCGGATTGCAAAGCGCGGAGAAATTTAAATTAGTTGAAGAATTAGCGGATGCCTTAGGTGCAGCAGTCGGTGCTTCACGCGCGGCAGTAGATGCTGGTTTTGTGCCGAATGATTATCAAGTAGGGCAAACGGGTAAAGTAGTTGCACCCACCTTATATATCGCAGTAGGCATTTCTGGTGCCGTACAACATTTAGCAGGGATGAAAGATTCCAAGGTTATTGTGGCCATCAATAAAGATGAAGATGCTCCAATCTTCCAAATAGCTAATTATGGTCTGGTAGGGGATTTATTTGAATTAGTACCGCAACTCATTGCACAATTAAAAAGTCGTTAAGAGAGGTAGTTATGATAGTAGGCGTTCCAAAAGAAATAAAACCACAAGAGAATCGTGTGGGTCTTGTCCCTTCTAGTGTCAGAGAAATTATAAGAGTAGGCAGCTCTGTATTAGTTGAAAAAGGAGCTGGTCTTGGGATTGGTATTTCTGACGACGATTATCGCAATGCTGGCGCAGAAGTGGTTGATTCTGCTGATGACGTTTTTTACAAAGCGGAATTGATTGTTAAGGTTAAAGAACCACAACCAATTGAATGCAAACGCTTGCGCGAAGGGCAAACCTTATTTACTTATTTGCATTTAGCGCCAGATCCTCAACAAGCACGTTTGCTCAAAGAGTCTGGTGTTACCGCGATTGCTTATGAAACCGTAACCCAAGCCGATGGAGGGTTACCTTTATTAACCCCTATGTCACAAGTCGCTGGTCGTATGTCTATCCAAGCAGGCGCTCATTGTCTAGAGATGGCTCAAGGTGGTAGTGGGGTACTTTTGGGCGGTGTTCCTGGGGTTGCTGCTGCTAACGTGGTTGTTATCGGTGGCGGTGTAGTCGGTACCAATGCAGTACGTATGGCCATGGGTATGGAAGCACGGGTTATTGTACTTGATCGCTCTTTACAGCGTTTGAATGAGCTGGATTTTCAGTTTGGTTCTAAATTAAATACTGTTTACTCTACTGCTGATGCAATTGAAAAATATGTTTCTAGTGCGGATTTGGTGATTGGTGCTGTGTTAGTTCATGGTGCTGCGGCGCCTAAGTTAGTGACTCGCTCTATGTTGAAATCCATGCGTCCAGGTTCCGTGTTAGTGGATGTGGCTATTGATCAGGGCGGATGTTTTGAAACCAGTCGCGCCACAACTCATCAAGAACCAACTTATGTAGTGGATAATGTAGTGCATTATTGCGTGGCTAATATGCCAGGAGCAGTGCCACGTACTTCAACCTTTGCCTTGAATAATGCCACTTTGCCTTTTGTGCTGAATATAGTGACCAAAGGGGTGAAATTAGCCTTATTAAGCGATCCACATTTATTGAATGGCTTAAACGTGCACCAAGGTAAATTAACCTATGAAGCCGTGGCTCGCGATTTAGGATATGAGTATACGCCTGCAGCTGTAGCTTTGGCTGGGAAATAACGAAGGTAGATGGGGAGCCTGTATTACGACTTTGTCTAATACAGGCTACGACTTCTAATTTAGTCCAGGACATGGAAAGGTTGGGTGCAATACCTACATTTAATAATGCCTTAATCTAAAATTGGTAAAATTCCTCTATATTTATTACTAGAGGTAACCTTGTTATGCCGTCTTATAAAGGGAAGAAACTTACCCAATACGCTGCTAAACAAGGTGGAAAAAACCAAAGCTCGGTTGATGGTTTTTACAAAGATAAGCACGGAAAACGATATTTTGTAAAAAAACCTGCTGATTCTAAAGAATTATTTACGGAATTATTTGCCGGACTTATTCTGCAAGAATTTATTGCAGAGGGGCTTATTGAGGCAAAATATAGCTCCTCGTTAATTTTTGCCGATTTACTACAATTTGACGATAATACCTATGGCTTAATCCAGCCCTGTATTGAATTTGACGAACTCCATAAAATTATAAACACTAGCAGCAAAAATGGTAAAGATCGTTCTTCTCTAGCGGAAACCCTTTTTGGACCTACTAGTTATGCCACTTTAACCAAAACCCGCTCTTTTGGTTTATCAATTGCTCTGATGTTTTCACTGCTTTTAGGAGCACACAGTGTTCATAGTGGTAATATTGTCGTTTTAAGAAAAAATAAAGCGATAAGGCAATACGCTCGAATTGACTGGGGAGATGCCTTTCGCTATTTAGCACACCCAGAAAATAACGATGATCTGCTTTATGCATATGAAAACCGTGGCATTAATTACAAACATCTGACCAAGGATTATTTTCTTAATTATCGCGCAATTCAAGGAATCTTTCCTGCTATTGCACAAAAAGCACAAGAATTAACTGAAAAATTACCGAGTCATTATTTAACCAAAATCATTATTAAAGCACTTAAACGAATACCAGCAGATCTGTTGGATCCACAAACCCAAAAAGCTCTAGCGGATTATATGTGCATCCCTAGCTTTGCCACAGTGCATTTTGGGAAGCAAGAACAAGGCTATCAAACGTTTGCACAAGATATAGCAGAAGTATTAGAAAGAAGGATACATAAGATGACAAAATTAAAAGATTTGAACGCACCATCACAAAATAGTTTATATGAAAGTCAAAATATAACGCAATCTTTTGCCGTATCGGAGACCGACACTTTTCTCACTATTGCAAAGAGATTAGATGTTGCAGCAAATACCTTAGATTATCGCACTTTAGATGTGCAACCTCTTATTAAGAAATACAATGAATACTTAGATAAGATAGCTAAAGATTGTGAGCTGTATAATCTTTGGGACCATGATTATGCTCATAGCACAAATTTACTTGTCCCTTTTTATCAAGGTAACGGACAGGATGAATTAGGTCATGCTTTTGTTGGACAATATAAAGAAAGTACGGTCTTACGCCATCTTTATGGGTATGATCCTGTACACCAAAATTCCTTAAGATTTAGACCCTTTGAGCGTCCTAGCATTGATTATATAAAAAAACACCCTAATTCGCTTTGGCAATTAGTGACAGAAACAGCACAAGCCGGCACCATGATTCTTAGTACATTAAAGCAATCTAAAAGAAAACTAGAAGCAGAGATTGAAATAGAGCCTGCTACTTTGCAAGGTTTTATTAGGAATTTTCTTGCAATGGCAGAACAATTTGAACAACGCCTACAACCTGTAAGAGCACTTTGTATTGAGCGCGCAAAAGAGAGTAACTTTTTCTATCCAATTTCTTTAGAGGCTTTAAAAACAATGACTGCAGATCAATTGACTACGATCTGCTTGGAAGAATTGAATGCTGAACAGTTCAGTCCTTTGGTTCTGCGTATAGTACAAACGGATGAGCTTTGGGCTAAGGTGGAAATTGGCTTGAAGTTAGATTCTATTAAGCACCGACTGGATAATATTGATTTTAAAATAAACAAGTTGATAGAGCTTAGAAAATTTGTTCGAGAGATCGTTACACAATTGCAAGAAGAGAATTTGCAAAAAATTGAAACAGAGTTTGCTGTACAACAAGAAATAAATAAACGTGAACTTCGTAAATTACAAATGAATTTAATTGTTTCACAGCTTGAGGTGATCAAACAAAAAGCTGATGAGCTCAAAGCTAGAAAAGAAGACGCGTTTCTAGTAGCAGAAAATTTATTTATTAATATACAACGCTTAATTGATGATTATATCAAGTCACCTACGGATGAAGAACAGGCATTATCTGATTTCACTATGAAGAGCTTGATCTTAATTAATAACGCAAAACCTGTATTGGCTAAGCATCGTGCAGAATTCATTTATGTATTAACCAATTTAGCAATAGCTATTGTTTTATTGGGCGTGGGATATGTCCCTGCTATGTTGATCAATAAATATTACACGGGTAATTACACCTTCTTTGCTAAAACTGATAGTTTACAGAAGGTGGAGAATTTAGAAGCGGCAGTGGTGGCAACGGAAGCTTTCCAGCCGGTGAGGTAGTTTATAGTGTATTGGGTTGTATAATAAAAAACCCTCATCCGCCCTTCGGGCACCTTCTCCCTTGAAGGGAGAAGGGATTTTTTAGATGTGCCTTTATGTTCCCTTCTCCCTTGAAGGGAGAA
>SCSO01000343.1 GCA_004297865.1 Legionella sp. | reverse complement strand
GCTCTTCCGATCTTCAGCCCGAAACCAATACCTAAAAGCCATGAAAATAGCGAATTCAAAGGCCAAATAAGGATTGTACTGGGTACTAAACCTACCTGAAATACCCCCCAAATAAAATTGAGGCTAACTACAACAAAAAAAGAAATTATTAGACTTGGCAGTATTAATTTTCTTTTGTTTTCATAAAAAACAGGAACTTTTGCTACTCCCGGATACGACGAGTAAATTGATGACTTCACATTAAAGAACGACAATAAATATCGCGCAACCAGCACTCCCCAGCAACCTACAATAGCTATAAATAAAACTTGATCTAATGATGTAGGACTCTCAATAAATTTACCTATTGGTTCGTTATAGTCATAAATAAAAATTGTATGTATAGTAAATTTCAACCAATAACCAAGCCAAAAAAATATCGTAAGAAATAAATAACTGTAACTTAAGATTTGTCTTAACCCTGAAATAAGTAGTATGAAAAAACTAATTGTAAAAGTTAAATACATAAATTTGGAGCCTGTGTATAAAAAAAAGGCCCAAGAAAACAGTACGATATGGATAAGAGCAAGAAAAAAAACAATTGGTTTATAGACTAGGTGCGTATTATATTTCATTATGAATCGCTTAATGAATTTGACTGTATAATTTGACTAATCGAGTCATAGTACTTTAATCCCTCTTCTGACTCAATAAACTCTCTTCCTGACTCTTTGTATTCGCTTAACTCTTGAGGGGATAATTTAACAATATAATTTTTTAATTCTTCTAGACTTTTAAAACATCTATAATCGATATACGACTTTGTTGGTATTAATTCATCAATATTTTTGGCGCCCATGTATATTGGAATAGTACCTGCATAGAAACAATCAAATATTTTTTCAGTAATATAACTTTCCATGTACATATTTTCGAAACATAAACAAAAATTATATTGACTGAGTGTGTCAAGTTTTGAAACACAGGTTCCTTTATATACTGACAATAATGAACTTCTATGCTTGAAATAGGGGAGCCACATTGAGGATCGGGACCACCATTTAAGCCAGCCATGACCATATAGGTCAATTAACTTAGATTTTTTGAGATGAGAAATGACCTCAATACGCTTGCTGTATAGTTCACAATTATAGGACTTAGGTTTATGATTCCCGTTTATAACAACAATTCGATTTTGTCTTTCTGTTCGACCCCAATAATTTTCTAAGACAGTATTATAGGGTTGAGGCCAGTATAACTTCCTTAACTTAGAAACATTTACACCATTTAATGAATACCCATCCCCCCGAGTATTATGGACATAAACAGTTTCAAATAAATCGGTCAACTTAGGTAATTGGGCGTATAATTTGGGGGCTACAACGGGTGGCTCAAAGAGAATAAATGATTTTAATTTAATATTTTTAATATTTGATACTTTATCCAAATTATCAAGTAGCCCCAAAGAGTAATAATCACCACTTGGATAATCTTCAGGGTTTTCAATGAGATAATCTGCAGTTTTTATGGTTATATTTTTGGTTTTTAATGAGTTTTCCATGCGAATGTAGGGAGCTAAAGTATTATCTCTGTTTAATACTTCATTATTCGCATTAAATAATTGATTTTTATAATAATCTTTATATGAGGGATCAATAAATATAATCATTTCAAATACTGCAAAATTTATCCTTTCCGATTATAGAACACTTTAAAGTTACTGAATATAGTACATTTGTGCTTTTTGCTTGGTCCTATATTCTCATGCTGAGCCTTGTTTTGTCTGAAGGGAGAGTAGTTTAAGTCAATCAATGGTATCCTATTCTTATTTATTGACTCTGAGAAGAGAAACATTAGCAAATGTTAATTACAGTACTAGGGCGTATCGCTCAGTTTTTATTGATGCTTTCCATGTTGAAAATTTCAACATACTTATTGTCACCAGATGAAATAGGGAAAATGGCACTACTCATGAGTACCATAGCGTTTATTTCTTTATTTCTAATAAACCCCATTGGTATGTATGTTAACCGTCATTTTCATGGCTGGAATAATAATGGCAGAGTTCGGCAATATCTAAACTATCATTGGATTTATATATTTATTATTTCTATACTATCTACGACGAGTCTTGGCTTACTTAGTTATTTGGGATTAATTAGCACACATCTTAGCATCCAATTTGTCACATTTTTTATGTTCTCAACACTTTTCTTTAATACAATTAACCAAACAACCATCCCCTCATTGAATATGTTAGGATACCGTGAATCGTTTACTCTTTTATCAATTGGCACAGTATTTTTTGGAATTGTTTTTGCTGTTGTTTTTACCACTTGTTTTGGGAAAATTGCTGAATTTTGGCTTCTTGGCTTGTTGGCTGGTCAAGTTTTATTTGCCTTTGTTGGGTCCAAATTTTTTTTTAATAGAATAAATCCCCCAGACACAAACCTAGAATTTAAGCTTTCCTTAAAGAATATAAAATCAATTTTCAATTTCAGTTGGCCGATTGCACTTGCAGTAGGGCTTACCTGGTTTCAAAGTCAAAGCTATCGCTTTTTTATAGAATACTCATTTGGTGTACATGAATTAGGATTGTTTGTTGCTGGCTATGGTATTAGTGCGGGTATTATTGCTGCATTTGAGGCGGTTTTTGCAACTTATTTTCAGCCATTGTTTTATAAAGGCCTAAGTAATGGTCAAAGCGAAAGTGAAATAAAAGCCTGGAATGAATATGCAGCCGCAATTATTCCTTCCTTGCTTCTCTTATTTTTTGTTATTACGACATTAGCACCTATATTAACTGGATT
>SCSO01000342.1 GCA_004297865.1 Legionella sp. | reverse complement strand
TTAGTTAGAGAATGGTACGAACTCTTTGGCAAGAATCGTTATTCTAAAGTTTTTTCCCTTCTACCCGTGAAGGGAGAAGGTGCCCGAAGGGCGGATGAGGGTTGCTTAAATCGCCCCTCATCCGACGCTTCGCGCCACCTTCTCCCCTCACGGGTAGAAGGGAAAAAACTTTAGAATAACGATTCTTGCCAAAGAGTTCGTACCATTCTCTAACTAATCATCAGGAACCTATGGACACATTGAATATCACAGCCCTACAAGTCAACACCTACATTGGGGTGTACGCCTGGGAACAACGCATTAAGCAAAAATTGCTCTTGGATATTAGCATTGTCAGTGATTTTAGTGCATGCCAAGATAATATTACCAATACGGTAGATTATGCAGCGCTTTGTCAAAGCGTCTGCGAATACGTAGAATCGAAATCCTTTCAATTAATAGAAACCGTAGCTAATGAAGTGGCTACTTGGGTGCAAACGCAATTCACTATCAAACAAATTACGGTGAGTGTAAGTAAGCCCCATGCAGTGAAAAATGCTGGGAATATTCAGGTCATCGTACGGCGTTAAGTCTATCCTCGCGCCGGCGTGACCATTCCGTTTAAATGTTCGGTCTTAGCAATACTGATTTGCGCTTGTTGCGCCGATTGACGCGAAGGAAAAGGCCCAATCACTACTCTAAACCAATTGCCATTCGCATTAGTTACCGGTACCACCTTCACATCAAATCCTTTAAGAGTGAGCATGCCTTTCATTTGTTCAGCATCTTTACGTGCTTTAAAAGAAGCAACCTGTACTACAAAAGCACCCTTGGAAGAGGTCGCTTGCGTAGGTGCTAAGGGCTTACCTTCAGCAACATGAGCCGCGGTAGGAGATTGTTGCGTGGGTTGCAGAGGTTGTTGCGCAAGAGTCCCCGTTGCTGCAGCTGCTTGTTGGGTCGCGGTTGGGACCGTGGGAGTAGGTGCTGCAGTCGTTGCGGCCACTGGTTTATTTTGTGTTTGTCCAGGACCACCCTTTTCATTCGCCAATAAAGTATAAAATTCAAATTTAGGTTTAGGAGGAATTTCCGCGTGCACCGGTTTTTGAGGTTGCGGTTTGCTAGGTTCAGAGTTTAACACTTGCGTGTTCATCCAATGACTCACTGTTTGGATATCAAAAACAGTTGCCGTCAAATAACCCAATAAAAAAGTGACAACCACCACTAAAAATTGATGGGGCCCACTGTTTTTTTGATGTCCTGAACGTCGGTTTCCATAATCTCTTGCCATCACATACTCTCTGGAGCGGATACACCCATTAAATGGAGTCCATTATTTATAACCTGGCGCACCGCTTCGAGTAAACATAAGCGGGCACAACGTAAGTCTTCCTGTTCACAAAGCAGGGTTACCGCATTGTAATAACTATGTAAACCATTAGCTAGTTCTCTTAAATAATACGCCAATTGATGCGGCTCGCAAGTGGTTGCGGCATTTTCTATAAGCTCCGGATAACGACCTAATAGGGTAATTAAGGCATTTTCCTGGGGTGCTTCGAGGAGTGCAAGATGAGCTAATCCCTTCTCTTTATCCCAACTTAATCCACGTTCTTGCAATTGTCTTAACACACTGCAAATACGCGCATGAGCATATTGCACGTAATAAACGGGGTTATCACTGGATTCCGATTTGGCTAAATCCAAATCAAAATCCATATGTTGTTCGGGTTTGCGAGCCACGTAAAAATAACGCGCAGCATCATTGCCTACTTCTTCACGTAATTCTCTTAAAGTAACGAAAGATCCACTACGAGTGGACATTTGTACCCGTTCATTGCCGCGATAAAGAATAGCAAATTGTACTAAAAGCACGTCTAAAGCTCTTTGATCATGACCTAAAGCAGTCACCGCAGCACGCACTCGAGTCAAATACCCATGGTGATCAGCACCAAAAATATCAATTACTCGATCAAAACCCCGATCGTATTTATTCCAATGATATGCTACATCGGAAGCAAAATAAGTGGTTTGGCCATTCGCGCGAACTAGTACTCGATCTTTTTCATCGCCAAAATCAGTCGCTCTAAACCATAAAGCCCCTTCTTCTTCAAAAGTATGTCCGCGGTCTTTGAGCGCTTGAATACCTTTATCAATAGATCCTGAATCAAATAAGGACTTTTCAGAAAACCAAGTATTAAAACTGACACCAAATCCGGCTAAATCGTCTTTAATATCATCTAAAACTTGATTTAAAGTGAATTGATGAAATTGAGCAAAACCTTTTTGGCCCAATAATTCCATAGCGCGAGCAATCATTGCATCGATATATAGTTCTTTGTCGCCCCCTTCAGGTTCATCAGCTGGTAAACCATCCGCCACCAAAGCCCAAGGAAACACTGCTTGATCACCTAAATCTTTCCATAAGGCCTGAGCAATCTCGTGAACATATTCCCCTTTATATGCATTAGCAGGAAAAACCACAGGTTGGCCGGCGCATTCTAAATAACGCAACCAAGCACTCACCGCCAGAATATTCATTTGTCGTCCTGCATCATTGACATAATATTCTAGAGAGACATCATAACCAGCCGCTTTTAATACATTTCCTAAAGTGGCTCCAAAGGCAGCTCCTCGTCCATGCCCAACATGCAGTGGACCGGTAGGATTGGCCGAGACAAATTCAATTAGGACTTTTTGACCTTTACCTAATTCGCTATGACCAAAATTGTCTTTTTGGGATAGGACTTCTGCAATGACTTGGACGCGTGCATTACTGTGCATAAAGAAGTTAATAAAGCCTGCACCAGCAATTTCTACTCGTTCCACTGCAGGATCTTGGGGTAGAGCTTTGACTAAAGCTTCGGCAATTTTCCGAGGCGACTGACGCGTAGGTTTGGCCAATATTAGAGCTAGATTGGAGGCATAATCCCCATGAGTAGGATCCTTAGCATTATCTATTTTAAAATCCACTTCGAGATCTGCAGGCAGCTCCCCGGTGTTTTGCAGGGTTTTAAAGGCTTGTTTTACTAGCTGTTCTACTATTGGTTTCATGCAACTACTTCATTCATCAAAAGGTTCCTATTATGCAATTTTTCTGGGTCTTTTTAAAGGGTGGGATAGAATACAGTAAAAATGTGGGTTAGATTTTCGTGAATGGGCCCGAAAAAAGGGTTTTATTTGTAGCCTGTATTAAACGAAGTCGTAATACAGGCTACCTTTTTAATCCATGTCCGTATTTTTTTAAGCCCTTACTTTCCTTTTTTAGCCTTAGGCTTAACCTCATCTCCAGGCAACTCCAACGTCTCGTAAGACTTCTGGGTATACCCATCCTGTGACAACATAATGGCTATTGGGCGTGTGGATTCAAAATGCGCGAAAATAATCATCATCATGACTGTAATCGGTACTGATAAAAACATACCCAAAATACCCCAAATCGCACCCCAGAGTGCTAACGCGAAAAGAATAATCAATGGACTTAAATTGAGCGATTTGCTTAACAAACGGGGCTCGAGGAAATTACCTACCATAAACTGAACCGCTACAATTCCCGAAGTGATTTCTACAAAAGGCCACCAACTTTGAAATTGAATTAAAGCTAAAGCAGCTGGGAAAGCCGTGGCGATGATGGCCCCTAAATTAGGAATATAATTTAAGAAGAAAATTAATAAAGCCCAAAACTCGGCGAAATCTAAACCCACCCATTTCATAATTAGCCAGCTGGCTATTGCTGTGCCAATACTAAGCAATGTTTTTATACCTAAATAAGTTTGCGTGTCTCTGGTGATATGATAAATGATATTATTAACTAACTTACGATGATCCGCTTGGGGAAATAAGGCATTCATCTTTTGGCTAAAATAATGCTGCTCAACAAAAAGAAAGATGACATACAAGGCAATCAATACAGCAGAGCTCATTAAAGCAGTGAATACGCCGTAAATATTCAATAGGGCATTTTGAAAACTAAAACTTTTAATAATTTGATCGAAATTGGTTGAAGCCTTAATGTGAAACTTCTGATCTAAATTATTAAAAATGTTCAGCAGATTTTCCTGATAACGTGAAGAAGCAGCAATTACTTCGTTAACATTATTGCCAATGATATCCACTAAAATCTTCACGAAAATAGCGACTAAACCCAAAGACAGAATCATGCTCACCCAATTGGGTAAACGCACGCCAATCACCGGAATGTCTTGCATCGCGTTATTAATGGTATTCAATAAATGCCAAATTAAAATAGCAACCACAATAGGAATTAATAAACCTCTGCCAACAATCAACAGGTATCCAATAATCCAGACTAAAAATAAAGTAGCGGCGGCAGTCATTATTCGTTGCATGAACCACACTCCTATGAGTTTTTACTATTTTCCTGTTATTATTAATCTTTTACACAAAAATTAATACTGTGCTGTCTCATTCATGTGAAACTTTAACGGGCGTCGGCCCTGCTCTTGCTGAGAAACTAAGTAAATGCGGTATTCATACCGTACAAGATTTACTTTTTCATCTCCCCTATCGTTATCAAGATCGCACACGAATTACCCCGATTCAAGATTTACGTCCTAATGATTGGGCGGTAATTTCTGGGCGTGTATGCAAAACCGAAGTAAAATACGGCAAACGCATGATGCTCAATTGTTATGTAGAAGATAAGACCGGCCTTATTAAACTGCGTTTCTTTCATTTCAACAAAGCTCAAGTCACTGCACTCGATAATAGTACAGTCATTCATGCCTTTGGTGAGGTACGTGAATTTAGCAACCAATTAGAAATGATCCATCCGCAATATCAGTTGTTAAGTGATGAACAAGAATTCCAAGTCGATGAAACTCTGACACCCATTTATCCTAGCACGCAGGGCTTAACTCAACCCCGTTTAAGACAATTAGTCAAAGTAGCTTTGGAGTATTCGGCTTCGGAACTCAATCAATTGGAATGGATGACAGCTACGCAATTAACCGAACATCGTTTTATGAATATGGGCGAAGCCATACCATTATTACACAATCCACCCCCTGATATTTCTTTACAAACTCTAGAAACAGGCACTCACCCTGCTTTAAAACGCTTAGTCTTTGATGAACTTTTAGCGCAGCGATTAAGCATGCAGTTTGCCCGCGAATCGCGTAAAGCTTTACAGTCTCCGTTGATACCTCAAGAAGAACGTTTAAATAAGCAGTTTTTAGATTCACTACCTTTTACTTTAACTCAAGCCCAACAACGAGTGATTAGGGAAATTCGCGAAGACTTAGCGCAAACCAAACCCATGTTACGTTTAGTGCAAGGCGATGTGGGGTCAGGTAAAACTGTGATCGCCGCATTAGCTGCTTTGCAAGCTATTGCTCAGGGATATCAAGTGGCTTTTATGGCCCCTACTGATCTTTTGAGTGAACAACATGCCGCGAATTTAATTCACTGGTTGGAGCCTTTGGGAATTAAAGTGGTACGTTTAAGTGGCAAAATGAAAGTCAGTGAACGTCGAACCACCTTGGCAGCTTTAGCTGATCAAAGTGGGCAGTTGATCATAGGTACTCATGCGCTTTTTCAAGAGCAAGTGCAATTTGCACGTTTGGGTTTAGTGATCATTGATGAACAACATCGTTTTGGAGTAGAACAACGGTTGCTCTTGCAACAAAAAGGACAAAGTGATCAATTGATTCCGCATCAATTATTGATGACTGCGACACCCATCCCGCGAACCTTAGCCATGAGTCATTTCGCACATTTGGATATTTCTGTCATTGATGAACTTCCTCCTGGACGCAGTCCAGTGATAACTGCAGTAGTGAGTCAAGATAAACGTGAAGCCATTATTGCACGATTAGAAGAAGCAATTGCGCAAGGACGGCAGGCCTATTGGGTATGTACCTTGATTGAAGAATCCGAAAAATTACAATGCATGGCGGCAACAGTCACAGCCGAAAGCTTACAAGCTGTATTACCTAAGGTACGTGTTGGTTTAGTTCATGGGCGAATGAAGGCCATTGAAAAAGAGGCCACGATGGCCGGTTTTAAAGCTGGGGAAATGGATTTGTTAGTCGCCACTACAGTCATTGAAGTGGGGGTTGACGTACCGAATGCCAGTTTAATGATTATTGAAAATGCCGAACGATTAGGTTTATCACAATTGCATCAATTACGAGGACGTGTAGGACGAGGTTCTGCCCAATCTCATTGCTTGTTACTTTATCAAGCACCTCTTTCTTTACAAGGATCTGAACGTTTAAAAGTCATGCGTGCTACGAATGATGGTTTTATAATTTCCGAAAAGGATTTGGAATTGCGCGGCGCAGGGGAAGTATTGGGTACCCGGCAGACAGGTTATAAGCAATTTAAATTAGCTGACTTGCAACGAGATAAAGAGTTGTTAAAGGATTTGGGACCGATTGCGCGAGATTTATTGCAGGAGGATCCTGATACTGCTTATAGGATTACCCGGAGGTGGTTGGGTGAGTTTGAACAGTTTTTGCAGGGTTAATTATATTTAACTTCTCAACTTTCTCCCTTCTCCCCGCGAGCTGAGGTACCCCACGAATTTCTAATGTTGTCATTCCCGCTCGAAAA
>SCSO01000341.1 GCA_004297865.1 Legionella sp. | reverse complement strand
ATCAAAAGGATGAGCCTGATGAACTTTTCGAAAAGCTAGGCGTAATTTATCAATTTGCTCAATTAACAATTTAGACTTTCTATTTAATAAATTAACTGTAAAAAAATAAGTGGCACCGGGAAGTACCAATCTTCGATAATGCATGTTGTTGAACTTGTTTATTATTCCATTTTGGTGAGATTTATAACTTCAAATTTTGATTAGTTCAAGAGGTATTATTAGATTTTTTTATTGAAGAAATTTTTTGTTGGGTCACGACCCAACCTACATTTTATCTAGATAAATACATCTTTGTAGGTTGGGTCATGATCTAAAACCCCTTAATCAATATCGCATTTCAACCTGATCTTCGCCTAATAAACCGGTTAATAATCGTAATAACTCGTCGCTTGGAGTGACGTGCCATTGTTGGGCTAGGTTTAAATTAGCTTTGGCGAACTCGTTGACATAGGACAATTGCACCACACAACGCCCTACATGAGCTTTAAGAAGATTTTGTAACGAAGAAATAAGTGACTGACTACTGGGGGTTAAACGAAGCTCTAAACAACGGGCAAATTTCGTGCGGGCACTGGTGATATCGTATAATTGACTGGCTGTCATTTTCACTCCACCATTAAAATCATCGTGAGCGACTTCACCCTCAATGACCATCATGTCCCCTTTCGCGACATTACCCTGAAAAGCCTCAAAGACCTCACTAAAGACTACTACATCCATTCTAGCACTGGCATCATCCATACCAATAATGACCAGTTGCTTACCTCGCTTAGTCATTATCTTGCGAACACCAGAAACTTGTGCACAGATAATCGCTTTTTTATGTAAAGCGGGATTTAATTGATTCAAAGGTACGATAAAATCTGCCAATTCGCGACGATACTGATCCGCAGGGTGACCAGTTAAATAATAACCTAAAACTTCGCGCTCACCTTCTAATCGTTGGCTCTCTGACCAAGGATTACAGGCGACATAATCCTGAGCACTGGCCTCGTCTTCTAATACAGAAAAAAGATCAAATTGACCGCTGGAGGAATTTTGATGTTCCTTTTCCGCCACTTTTAATGCCTTCTCTAAAGAAGCCTGCAACACCGCACGTTCAATTTGCCATTCATCAAAGGCACCACTTTTAATTAAAGCTTCAATCACCCGTCTATTCACCTTACGTAAATCCAAACGCTGGCAAAAAGCATATAAATCTTTATAAGGCCCGTTCTCTACCCGCTCCTGAGTTATGCAGTCAATAGCGGATTCACCCACACCCTTAATCGCACCCAAACCATAAACAATCTGACTCTCAGCATCAACTGTGAAAGGATACATGGAATGATTTACTGATGGCGGGAGAACTTTTAATTTCATATGCGCACATTCATCGATAAAGGTAACCACCTTATCCGTGTTATCCATATCCGAAGACGTTACCGCAGCCATAAAAGCCGCTGGATAATGTGCTTTTAACCAAGCAGTTTGATAAGCAACCAAAGCATAAGCAGCAGAATGTGATTTGTTAAAACCATAACCCGCAAATTTTTCCATTAAGTCAAAAATATGCGTCGCAACTTTAGGATCAACCCCACGAGCACTTGCACCCTGAGTAAAGATTTCTCTTTGCTTTGCCATCTCTTCAGGTTTTTTCTTACCCATAGCTCGCCGCAAAAGATCTGCAGCACCTAATGTATAATTAGCCAGAACTTGCGCGATCTGCATCACCTGTTCTTGATATAAAATAACCCCATAAGTGGGTTTTAAGATAGGCTCTAAATCAGGATGCGGATAATCCACCATAGCACGCCCGTGCTTACGATCAATAAAATCATCCACCATTCCTGACTGCAAAGGACCAGGTCGAAACAGCGCCACCAAGGCGATGATTTCTTCAAAGCAATCCGGTTGCAAACGATTAATCAAATCTTTCATTCCCCGGGATTCCAACTGGAATACCGCAGTAGTTTTACAAGCCTTCAATAAATTAAAAGTCTCCACATCATCCGTTGGAATTTTACTAATATCGATAGGTTCCATACCCGCAGCAACACGCTGTTTATTTACCGTAGCCAAAGCCCAATCAATAATGGTCAGGGTACGCAATCCCAAAAAGTCAAACTTAACTAAGCCCGCCGCCTCTACGTCGTCCTTATCAAACTGACTTACAATCTGAGTAGACCCCTCTTCACAGTAAATGGCGGTAAAATCGGTTAACTTAGAAGGCGCGATAACCACCCCACCCGCATGTTTACCTGCATTACGGGTAATCCCTTCTAATTTTAAAGCCAAATCAATCAGCTCTTTAACTTCTTCTTCTTCATCATATCGACTACGTAATTCCGCTTCTTGCTCCATGGCTTTGCTTAAAGTAATTCCAATTTCAAATGGAATTAACTTCGCTAATTTATCCACGAAAGAATAAGGTAAACCAAACACACGTCCTACATCACGCACCACTGCTTTGGCCGCCATGGTACCAAAGGTAATGATCTGCGAAACACTTTGCCTACCATATTTTTCCGCCACGTAATCAATGACTCGGTCGCGACCTTCCATACAAAAATCAATATCAAAGTCAGGCATGGAAACCCGTTCCGGATTTAGAAAACGTTCAAAAAGTAATTCGTACTCCAAAGGATCCAAATCGGTAATCTTCAAAGCATAAGCGACTAAAGAGCCAGCACCCGATCCTCGACCAGGACCGACAGGCACCCCATTGGATTTAGCCCATTGAATAAAATCGGCAACAATTAAAAAGTAACCCGCAAAACCCATGTTATTGATTACTTCTAATTCCACTTTCAGCCGTTCATCATATTCCACTCGCGAAACATTAAATTCCTCCGGCGTTTGATCTTTAAATAAATACCGCAAACGATCATTTAATCCCTCTTCGGAAAGATGGGATAAATAGGCTTCCACAGTAGAGCCTTCAGGGATTGGGAAATTTGGTAGGTAATTATTACCTAAGTCTAATTTGACATTGCATCGCTTACTAATTTCTACCGTATTCGCAATAGCTGTTGGTAAATCCGCAAATAAATTCTGCATTTCTTCAGCAGATCGAAGATACTGTTGCTCACTATAACGTTGTTCCCTACGTGGATCGGCTAACGTTAAACCTTCGTGTATACAGACTCTTGCCTCATGGGCATCAAAATCACTCTTATCAATAAAACAAACATCATTGGTGGCCACTAGAGGGATTTGCAATTCCTCAGCTAAAGCCACTACAAGTTCATTATATAAAGTTTCATCAGCACGTCCGGTGCGTTGAATTTCAAAATAATAACGATTTGGAAAAAGTCTTTGCCAAAATTGTGCTTTTTGTTTTGCCAAATCCAGATCATTAGCTAACAAGGCCTTCCCCACGTCGCCTTTAATTCCTCCGGATAACATAATTAATCCTTCGGAAAACTCTTCTAACCAAGAAAATTGCACCCGAGGTTGCCCGTGATATTGACCTTCTTGATAGGCCTTGGATACTAGACAGGTTAAATTTTTATAACCTTGATTATTGAGACATAAAAAAACAAAAGAAGAAATCTGCTCCGGAACTTCGGGATCATTACAAGGTAAATCACCACCTATAATCGGTTTAATACCTACATCGACAGCATTTTTAAAGTGTTTTACCGCAGCAAACAAATTACAGTAATCAGTAATAGCAACAGCGGCCATCCCTCGAGAAGACAGGGCTTTCATTAAAGGTTTAACCCGGACTAAACCATCCACCAAAGAAAATTCGGTATGTACGCGTAAATGAACAAAACGTTGTTGCATAGATCTAAACTCATTGGTTTTATGTAAAGAACTTTAACCTAAATCCTAGGTGCTAATCCACTAGAAATTCGCCTGATGCGGATCAAAGGCGTCACGTACAGCATCAGCAAATAAATTAATGGCCAAAACTAAAAGGAACATCAACAAAAAAGCAGCAAATATCGGCCACCAAATGATAGGATCACGAGCCAATTCCAAGCGCGCTCCGTTAATCATATTCCCCCAACTGATAGTCATGGGTGAAACCCCTACCCCGACATACGACAACACCGCTTCTGCCATGACTAAAAAACTAAAATCTAAAACCAAGGTAATGACCACTATATGCATCACATTAGGTAAAAGATGTTTACGAATAATAGTAAACCAACTACTACCCAAAGCTCGCGCGGCCAACACAAAATCAACCTCACGTAATTTTAAAGTTTCCGCACGTAATAAGCGACATAAGCTAGTCCAACTCGTCACACCCAAAATCAAGCATAAGGCGAACAGTCGTGCATCAGCACTTTGTGCCAAAGTAGGAAATTGCTCAGGATGATTGGTGATGTAGGTTTGCAAGGACAATACCGAAGCGGTAATTAATAAAACACCCGGTATGGAGCTTAAAGTGGTGTAAATATATTGAATCGCATCATCAACTACCCCACCAAAATACCCAGCAACAATACCCAAAAACAAGGCTAAAGGAAGCATGAAAAGCGTCGTTAATAAACCAATGA
>SCSO01000542.1 GCA_004297865.1 Legionella sp. | reverse complement strand
ATGTGCCCCTTGGCCTCGCATCGGCTCCACTCGGCAGGCGCAACGCCATCAGGACCTCGTTGACGTAGCCGGCCGACGTCTTGAGGGCGCGGGGCTCTACGCCGTAGGCGGTGAATCCGAATTTCGTGTAGAGCGCGATTGCGGCGTCGTTGCCTTCGACGACCGTGAGCGTGAGCTGCTCGACGACGTCTTGCGCCGCTTCTATCAGTGCGGCGACGAGCGCCGATCCCGCGCCACGGCCTTGCCAGACGGGCTCGACATAAAATCCCCAGACGAAGGCCTTGTGAGAGACCTTCGGGCCGGTCTCCTGTTTCAACCCGGCCATGCCGACGATGCGCTGGTCATCGTAGGCGCCGAAGACGACGGACGCGGAGAGCCCGTCGGCAAACGCGCTGACAGGCCGTGCCGCTTCGATCTCGTAGGTCGAGCCGAACGCATCCGGCGCGGTCCTGAGCGCGGCAAGTCGAATGGTGCGAAATGCCTCGGCGTCGGATGGCAGGAGGCGAGAGATTCTGAAAGAGCCTGACATCTAGCGTGCGTTGAGCACCGCCTGACACGCGGCGGGCAGCTTGGGGCGATAGGGTTTGGGCGGACCGGGAGGCGGCGGCGTGGGCGGGGCCTTGCGGAACCACGACTCCAGCGCTTCGCCGCAGCCGTCGTCGTCGGAGTAGGCGGCCTGCGGCTGGCACTGCGGATTGCCGGGAGGACAGTAGAGGCGGACATGGAAATGCTCGTCATGTCCGTACCAGGGCACCAGCTTGCGCAGCCAGCTCCGGTTGCCGGTCGCCGTGTTGCAGATCCGTTGCTTGATCCACTTGTTCACGAACATGCGGTCGAGGTTGGGCATCTCGGCGGCGGTGCGCAGGAGCAGCACATGCTGCTGGGAGAACACCGAGTCGTCGATGCCGCTGTCGTTGGGGAGTACCAGCGAACGCAGGCGCGGGTTCTCGCGCTCCGCTGGCGCACGCCGCGCGCCGGGCTGGCGCTCGAACCAGATATCGGCATCGAGGCCGACCTGATGGCTGGCATGGCCTGA
>SCSO01000340.1 GCA_004297865.1 Legionella sp. | reverse complement strand
GAGTTTATGGGGCCGATTAAAGCCAAGGATGCTTTAGTGTTGAGCCGAAATATTCCGGCCATTTATCTGTCTAGTCAATTGTCTCATCCTAGTTTGCATCAGTTGTTAGCCAAGGCACAGGTAAGTCATTTACGTTCGGAATCATTCTATGGCCTTGCCTTGAATTTAGGTGGGGTTGAATTGACTTTACGTGAGTTGGTTGGATTATACGCGATGTTGGTCAATGAGGGCTTATGGTATCCCATTCAATTGATTGTGCAACCTAGTGCAAAAAATACAGGCATTCGTTTATTAAGTCCTGAAGCCAGCTTTTTAGTCTTAGACATGTTAAAGCAAACGCCACATCAGAATGTCCATTACAACGCCCTGGTTCCGGTATCTTGGAAAACCGGTACTTCTTCCGGATTTCGTGATGCTTGGACTGTAGGGACCTTTGGTCCTTATGTTTTAGGGATATGGATAGGGAATTTTGATAATCGTGCTAATCCAGCTTTTGTGGGTAAGGACATTGCGGCACCTTTGTTTTTTGAGTTGGTAGATGCCATTGCGCATGAGCGCGGACCTTTAGTGAATTTAGAAAAAGATCCTGGGCATATGCATTTAGAAAAAGTGGAAGTGTGTAAAGCGTCTGGCATGTTGCCGACCCGCTATTGCACCGATAGAGAAATGACTTGGTTTATTCCTGGAGTCTCGCCGATTAAAACCGATACTATTTATCGGGAGGTAGCGATTAATAATAGAACGGGCTTACGCACTTGTCATATTGATGAAAATACCCGTTTTGAAATATTTGAATTCTGGCCATCGGATCTCTTGAAAATTTTCAAACGCGCAGGCATTCAACGGCACACCCCACCATTTTTTGAGGCGGATTGTGTTTTATCCGGGCCTAATGGTTTAACTCCGCAAATTCTTTCTCCGCAGAAAGGTCTAAGTTACATTATGCGGGCTAATTCGTCACAGAATAATCGTATTCCTTTATCCGCGGTAACTGATGCGGGGATTCAACACGTTTATTGGTTTATCAATGAGACCTTTATTGCTAAGACTAAGGCGGATGAATCTTATCTATGGAATGCCAAACCCGGGCATTACGTCGTGCGGGTCGTCGATGATCATGGACTATCTGACGCCCGCGATATTGATATTCAACTTGATAGTTAGTGCCGAGGAACGACTGCGTCGGGATCATCTGCGCGTGCTGAATGAAGACTTCTTACATCATCGGTATCACTGTCTGTGCCGTCTGGAGTAACCTGGAATAAACGTCCTCGGTGATGATGATGATGTCGATGATCGATATGTATCACTACCTCTTGAGGATTTGGGCGAGCAGGATCTGCTACCACAGGAGGTGCTGGGGGTTGGTAGGGATCTTTGGATGCTTCACTGATACCCCAAGGAGCTACCAGTAAGGCTTTATAAATCCAAGAAAGATAGAGTAGGGACTTGCAAAGATCAGTATCATTTTCACACTGACTATTATCACCAAACATCAAGATGGTAAGAATAGTTAATTGAGAAAGTAAAAATGCAGCCTGGAGGCTATGAATTATTTTTTCATGTTTGTGAGTATCTTCACGAAAAAATAATGCTAAAGAAATTCCTAGTTGTATTAATACAAAGGGAATAGCTGTTTGTACGTTTATTTTTTGAAAGGCGGAAATAGCGACTTCAGCCATTCCACTAAGACGCGAACCGTTGCGTGTAGCGGTGGATGAAGTCATTGGAGCTCGTAAAAAGAAAGGCCCTGGCATAATTACCTCCGGTGTAATTTAAAATCGGAGGAAACATATCATATCAAATAGAGAGCATACTAGTTTTATTTTGATCTTCTTAATTAGGAAATATTAGGTTCTTCAATAGGAGTGGCTTTTTTAAACAGACGAAAGATATTAAGCGGGCGTATGAAATCAAATATATTAAATGAAATAATACGGCAAAGGTATATGGTCGCAAGCAGTTGGACGGTACCCATCACCATAAATAGGGCTTCAAAAGAACTATTGGAAATAATAATACCACCGCAAAGTAGGGCAATACCCATATAGATACTGGATAAGCCATTCGCTAGACCCCAAGTCAAACCTTCATGAGTTTTATCCTCACAGCGCGAATATAGGACGTACCACGTTGTGGATGACATCCCACCAGAAATACCTAAACCGATCTGTAGCAAGGCCAGTTGGTGCTTGGACGACACAAAGGCGTAGCAAAAGGTAAAAATAGTTTGTAGGGCGTAACCGCAGACTAATAATTTTTCCTTGTTAAGAAAATCAGAGATGTAGCCTAAAACGATAATCACTATACCTACAGAGATTAGATACAATGCCCAAACCCAAGAAATGTCTAAAGGAGAGGATTGAAATTTTGCGCAGAAAATTCCAAATAACGGTCCTAACATACCTTCCGATAAATACCACAAATTATTTGCAAAAAGTAAAGTACGTTCTTTTTTATTAAACATGTGAAATGTTTCATTTTTTAGGTTAGATATTATTACCATACATTGATAATTAATAGATGAAAATAGATTTATGCAAGAATTTAGTAATATTCTTTGGGTAATAATGGAGATTTAATGTAACGTATTGATTTTGAATATTATTTTATATAAAAAAATATGTAGGTTGGGTCCTGACCCAACATAACCTTCTCATCGACGTTTGGGATTTTTATGTTGGGTCAGGACCCAACCTACATTGATTAGAAATCCGGGCTTTACAGCCCAGCCTAAACCTATGCTAATCTATCGCTTTTAGCAAATAAGGTCTGTGTTGTTAATGAACTTAATACCGAATAATAAAAATCGTTTGCTTTCCTTAGATGTTTTTCGTGGTTTAACCATTGTTTGTATGATTATTGTGAATAGCGCGGGAACGGATTTACCTTATCCCATTTTAGATCACGCTACTTGGAATGGTTGTACCTTAGCGGATTTAGTGTTTCCTTTTTTTCTTTTTATTGTGGGATTAACCAGCACGATTAGTCTTCGCAAACATCAACAGGATCCAACGCAAGATATTTATTGGGTAATTTTTAAACGTAGTCTAATCCTTTTTCTATTGGGTCTATGGTTGAATGCTTTTCCTATTCATAGCGATCTAACGACTTTAAGGATCTATGGGATTTTACAGCGTATAGCGATTTGTTATTTCATTAGTTCTTTGATTTATTTGAAAACGGAATGGCGAACCCAGCTGGTAATTTTTATTGGCTTACTTATTGGCTATTGGATTCTTATGACTTTAGTGCCGGTACCTGGTTTTGGGGCAAAGCAACTTACCCCAGATGGTTCATGGGTGGCTTATATGGATCAATTACTTTTTCCTGCTACGCATTTATATAACAAAGTGTATGACCCTGAGGGGTTTTTGAGTACCTTTACTGCTGTGGCTAGTACTTTATCTGGGGTGTTAATTGGTCAGGTATTATTGTCGACAACTAGTCCTATAAAAAAATGTGCTTTGATTTTTTCCTTAGGTTTAGTAGCAGTGATTTGTGCATGGTTTTGGAGTTGGGATTTTCCTATAAATAAAAATATTTGGACTAGTACCTTTGTTTTATGGACTAGCGGTTTGGCGGCAATGATTTTTGCTAGTTGTTACGGCATTATCGACATCGCTGGTTTCACGCGTTGGGCTTGGCCGTTAAAGGTGTTTGGTATGAATGCCTTATTCGCCTTTGTGTTTCATGTCATGTTATTGAAATCACAATCGGTCATTCATTTTAACTTGGCGAATGGGCAAAGCGTGAATATTAATCAATGGATTACGCATTATTTATTTTCAGGATTTAGCGAGCAGAATGCGTCTTTACTATTTTCATTATCGTTTTTATTGTTAAATTTTGTAGTGGTGTTGATTTTGTATAGACGGAAGATTTTTATTCATATTTGATATAAAAAATCGGTTCACAGTTCGAAAGACGTAATAGGACGTAGGTTGGGTCGAGACCTAACCTACAACATTTTTCGTGCCTGTGAGCGTGCCCATGCCCGTGCCCGTTTTTGAATATTACACAATATAAAAACCGGGCACATTCACGAAAACCCCCATGTAGGTTGGGTCACGACCCAACAAAAAATCTTGAGCGAAGAGCAAATGGTTATGTTGGGTCGCGACCCAACCTACATTTGCAATGAACTTATTTCTTCAACCTCATCTATAGCATCTTGAAATTCCGAATCTGAATCATTAGCACCCATTAAGCTCTCAGATGGCATAGAACATGATTCGCTCGCTTCTTCAGTAAGCGGATCCTCTTGCGCATCTGAATTCGTATCGGATTCAGATGCGCTCTTATTCTCTCCATTAAAACGACATCTTATTTGTCCTCGATAGAGTGTTCCTAAAATAGAGGAGGGGTATTCTAAATTGACATAACTTAAACTGCTATTATGTAGAATTGCTTCAGCAAGTTTTATAAATTGTGCAGTGGACAAGGCTTGATTAAAATAAAGCTCTTTTAATTGACAGTCGGGGCTGCGCAAAAAGTCTACCAGCTCATCAATCATGTCATCTTGCGGCTCGAACCGACATGTTCCCGAGATCATTAAAGTAGTAATAGCTTTATTAACTTTACATAATTTAATAAGTTCTTTTAATCCAGCACTTTCAATGTAATTATTATTGACCATAAGTTTTTGTAATTTACTCGCACTGCGCAAAGCGGTGGCAATTTTTTCAAAATCACCGCTCATATAAGTGTTTTGACTTAAATCCAATTCATTTAACCCACATTGGCTTGAAGAGAGATATTCACACAATAAATCCACGTTAAAACGACTTAAATCGCATTCTGAAAGATCTAAGATCAGTAAATTAGCGCATTTTTTGAGTTGATCAAAAAAAATGGGGGAATCAAATTGACCTATATTAAATCCATTCAAGGACAAATAGCCTAAGTTGGGATTGTTCTCTAAAACTTTTACTAAATGGGCAAGATCCTTGATTCTTAATTCTAACTTACTGAGGATGAGTTTTTTTAATTCATGAGTATAAGTTAGATGCTCAAGTACGTTATTACCGAATTCTGTATTATGTATGACAACATGTTGTAAACAATGATTGGCTTGGGTTCTATCGACTATGGGTAAACGCGAGCCAGGCTCCACTTTAAAATTTAAATAAAGCGAAGAGATAGGTGAACGACCTATGTTCCAGGTCAGACTGCCAGTTTGTTCTGTACTTAAAGCTTGGTCCATAGCTTCTAAGTCTATGGATAAATCAGTAAGCAGAGGTTTCTTTTTTAACATCACGACTAGCGCGTCAAAAACAGTATCATTAAGTTTTCCTCGGCGATATTGATCAAATAGTCCTAAGATTGGGACGCTCGAAAATAATTGCACAAAATAAAGCTCTTCGATTGTGAAATGAAATTTGACTAGTTCAGTTTTATCGGCAATGACTCTCGCTAGTTTGAACAAACCTTG